>NZ_DAINNK010000027.1:21346-55479 GCF_036735925.1 Povalibacter sp. | reverse complement strand
GTCCGGTCGCGGGTTGCTTCTTGTGCCTCACGGAGTGGCGGCCAGCAGTTCGCAGTGGACGGCGTCAACGAGATTCCGGCTGCATTGGCGGCCGAGCTATCCGTACGGCTGGCGCTTGGTGTCAACCGCTCCATCGTCCAGCTCAATTCCGTGGGTCACACCGGCGCGGACGGCTTTCGGCGCCTGGCCCATCAAGCCCTGTTCAGCGGCACGGTAAACCCGGGGAGGTGCTATTTCGTGGTGGATGACTTCATCGGCCAGGGCGGTACCCTCGCCAATCTGATCGGTTATCTCCATTCCCAGGGCGGACAGGTATTGGGAGGAACGGTCTTGACCGGCAAACCGTACTCGGCAAAGCTGGCCCCGAACTTGGATCAGATCACGGGCCTGAGAACGAAACATGGGTCAACCCTCGAAAATTGGTGGCAGCAGAATTTCGGTTTCGGCTTCGAATGCCTTACCCGGTCGGAAGCTCGCTACCTCCAGAACACCCCGGATGCTGCAACCATTCGAAATAGACTTGTTGCGGCAGGACTTGCAGCAGGCTCTTAGGTTGCTCGGACAGGACGAGATCGACGACGCCCGCGCTTCGATGCGGGATCATGGGTTTGATCCCAAGGATTTCGAGATCACCACCCGACTTGATTCGCCGGACGCTGGCGTGCACCCGATTACCGGAACAGTAACGCTCATACGCAAAAGCAGCGGGCACTCCGTCACCTATCAAGCTGGTCACGGCACATCGTGGCCAGCTTCGTTTGATCGGGATCTGATGTCAGGCCGGTTTGGCCAAGGCAAATAGCTGCCCCCGAAGCACGAGCACCAATCTAATCTGCGTCGGCGCGCATGCTCACATCCGTGCTTCAACTCTCCGTTTTCCCTGTCACAGGTTGAAGAACGATGATGAGAAGCGTGCCGATCGGCCCCATCAACAGTGACAGCAGCCACCAATTCAGGCCGCTGCGCCCCTTGCTCTGAGCGAGTCCCGCGTTGGGGCGGGAGTGCTCGGCATGAGCGGGTTCGTCCGTGAACTTGTGTGCTTTGAAGAATGGCACAGGGCAGGCACCGGGAACATCCTGTTTGAGCAGACGAGGCATCCTTGCTTCCGCGGTGACCGTGAGTGGCGGAAGCATGTCAGCCCAGATGGCAGATGCGTTCGCGAGTATCTGGATATTTCAGCGAAAAATCCCGGAAGCCCGGCACGCCGCGCTCCGGCCCACTCGATTGGTCTGCCTCACTTCTGGAGCGTGGCGCGCAGAGTGGCTGTCGCTCGTGCATCTTCCGTGCGATACGGGAGCATCGCCATCGCACCGAGGAATGCATGCGGCACCGGAACCAGTTTCCTGGCACGCACCTTGTTGAGCGTGAGGCCGAACTCAATCTCCATCATCGTGACACTCGAAATCACCAGTAGTCTGGGTGATGTCGTCTTGATGCGATTGAGCGTACTGGCGTCGCCTTTGGCGAAATCACTTACCACGCATGTGTCGAGCAGGTACTTCAAGCCAGCGAATCCCGCGTCGGCGCCCTGAGCTTGCTCCGCGAATTTTCGAAGGGCTCAAATTGTACTCCCTGATGCTCAAGCACGGCCCGCGGCCATGTCGCTTCTGCTTCCTTGTCTATGAAGCTCTCGAGTGCTTGGCGGACCAGCCGATTGCGCGAAGTGCGCCGGGCTTTCGCCAGTCTGCCGAGGGAACAATGCTCCGACAGAACCGGTGACGTCCAGCCCAATCTCTTGCCGGATGCGAACACATTCACGCGCCGAGGCCAACAGCGTCTCCGCATCTGACCGGGAATGACGAGGCTGGAGATTGGATGGATTGAACGCGGAGTTCGAGAAGACGTTGGTTCCACTCTCAGCTGCGCCTGGAAGGATGCGAAGCAAATGCTGCCGCAGTTTCATCTCTTCGGCGTTGAGCTCAACTTCCAGCTTGTCGATACGGGATGTCTTCATGACGCATAGCTTAGATAGCTGTCGCCCAGTGCGGTGCTTTGCAAACCGCCACCGGTCATCACCCGGATTTCGATTGTCAGCCGCGGATCTCGGAACGCGACACCTTGCGGCAATCTGCGCTTTCGGACCCGTGCCGGCTCAACATCCAGCCGCGCGAGGACAGACTACTCCCCACCCACTGCGCGCTTGAGTTCCTTCGTCGGCGGATCCGCCAGCAGTTCGAGCTGGATCGACGAGTCCGATGCCGCGGGTGCTTCCGCTGGCGGCGCCTCGAATGGCAGCGATGCCTGGGGTGAGATTTCCTGCGGCTCGATGGCGAAATCGATCGTGGGCATCGACGCGACTTCGGTGGGCGCTGCGGCAGCCGCGGCTACGACCGGCTCGGTCGGCTTCGCAGCTTCCTCAACCTTTGCTGCGAAGACCGTGCCGTGCGAAGACCGGAAGACCGTGCCGGGGAAGACCGTGCCGGGAAGACCGTGCCGGGCCGGGATTTCGGGATTATCGAGGGAAGTAGCGCTGGATGGCCGCACGCAGACTGGATTCATCGCGCTGGAGCAGGCGGGCGACTTGCGAGAGCGATGCAATGCGCAGAGAGATCGCTTCGTAAGCGACCCATGCACGGGCCTTCGACAGATGGCGCTGTCTGCTGGGCGAAAGCAGCGATTCATGGCTGATCGAGAACTTGTGTGCTGCATCGTCCATGAGCTCGTGCAGCGTCTTGCGGGATTTTGCTTGCCATGCATCGCCCAAGAGTTTCCCGGCGAACTCATCACTGCCGAGAATTCGTCGATCATTTACATTGCATTCGTTGAGCGGTGAATGCACATCGGGGCATTCGCCGACAAAGCGATCGTACGCGGCAACGGCTTGCGCTCGGTTCGAGTGGAACATGGACAGAGCGAAATCAGTCGTAACCCACGGTTCAGTGCGGGTGCCGAGATAGGCATGGTGACTTGACCACCGGTACGCCTCCGCGGCATCAACCATTCGCGCACGCAGCGGGTTCAGATGGATGTAGCGAAGCAGCTCCAGCAGATACTCATCCGCATCGACGATGACCGGATGGTATCGCTTCTCGAACAGATGACCTGTCGTGTGGAGTTGGCGCTGAATGGCACGAGCGTATCGACCGGCGATCCGCAGCATCAGACGACCAAGCGGAACCTCACCCACCTGAATGAGCAGGTGAACATGGTTCGTCATCAGGCAATACGCATGCAGGCGCGTCGTGAATCGCTCGATCACCTCGGCGGCGATTTCGTTGAAGAGATCCCGATCCGCGGGTTTGAAGAAGATGTTCTGGCGATGATTGCCGCGCAGCGTGACATGGTAGAAAGCGCCAGGAACGTGCAGTCTGAGGGGGCGGGGCATCCTTGCTTCCGTAGTGGCCGTGGTCGCGCAAGCATGTCAGCCCGGATGGCAGATGCGTTCGCGAATATCTGGGTGTTTTCAGCGAATAATCCCGAATCCCGGCCCGGCACGTTACGCCCACGCGTTACGCCCCACGGCACGTTACGCCCCACCTTGTACTTTGCGCCGTGACGTCCAGCCTTGACGTCTCGAATTGCCTGCAGCAATTCCTCACCGGTGTTTCGCTTGGCATCCCGCGCCAACAGTTCTTTTTCACGACGTGGCATGGCCCATCTCCTCTGCGATCCTTCGCAAGCCATGCACGCCGCAACGGCCTATGCCGCCTGCAGAACAGCGCGCCTGACGGATTGCGGAAGTTCGGCTTCGACAAACATTCCCTCCGGATAAAGATAATCTTCACCAGATTCGTCCACGACCCGAAGCTGGCCGAGCTTTTGTGCCTTTGCATCCGGAATTGCTACGTAGATCTTCCGGCGCTCCAGGGAAACCTCATAACCGGAGTTATCAACGCAGATGACAAGACGTGCTGATTTGACCATGGCGCGATATCTACAGAATGTGTTTGATCTTGAACTCTTTTCGACCGATTCCGGTTGCCTCGTACCAATGAATTTCAGCCCGGACGATCTCCCGGTTGCCGAGGCGCACTTCGGCAACTCCCTTCCTCTTTCTCCAGCGACCTCGACCATACCGCTTTCGCAAGCGCGGCAGCTCACGAATTCCGGCGCTGGTCGCTATCGTCTCGATCTCCGTTATCGGTCCGATGATCTGGAGCTGCATGCGCGAATGTTTTCAAAGATTTAACCATCCGGCAACCGTCGGCATCTGGCACGCCGCTATTCCGATGAGCCCGCGACGCCCGTTTGTCGCGGGGTGATCGTGAGTAGCGGAAGCATGTCAGCCAAGACGGGACAGGCGATCATCAATATCTGAGGGAGTCAGCGAACAATCCCGAAATCCCGGCCCGGCACGTTGCGCGTGCGAGCCGATTGCGCGAAGTGCGCCGGGCTTTCGCCAGCCTGCCGAGACGCTCAGCCGTATCTTTGTCGACATAGACGTTGAAATTCATGCACGCTGCTCCGCGTATAACTGCAGCTCATGTTGTACAGGGCACACGGACAGGGAAATCTTGGACCTGGAATGTGCGGGATACGATGCCCGGTACCTATTTCCGTCGTACGGGGCAACCGTGAGTGGCGGGAACATGTCAGCCTTGACGGCGAGAGGTGCTCGCGAATATTTGGGTGATCCAGCGAATAATCCCGGGAGCCCGGCGCTGCGCCACGCGTGTTCATGACGCGAACTACATGCAAGCTACACCGCTATGCCTTCTCGTGCTTTCCGTGCTCCCGCATCAACTCGTCAAAGCGCACCCAGTTGATTCTGTAACCGTATTGAGCGTTCTTGGGAACCCAAACCATAGTTCCGTTCGACACCTTGAGCCTCCCGACCATCTCCCTATCTCTCTTGATTTTGAACTCCAGATCAGCCTTCCCCAGAGAGCGCTCCGGAATCGTGAAAGAAACATCGTGTTGTGCCACTTCTTGATCTCCTTTTGTCAGTTACCAACTCAATACATCGACCAGCGAAGCTGCGGAACCTCGCCTACCGGCGATCCTCACTCGCGAATCTGTGCCAGACCCACATCCAGCCGCGCGAGGACAACCTACTCCCCACCCACTGCGCGCTTGAGTTCCTTCGTCGGCGGATCCGCCAGCAGTTCGAGCTGGATCGACGAGTCCGATGCCGCGGGTGCTTCCGCTGGCGGCGCCTCGAATGGCAGCGATGCCTGGGGTGAGATTTCCTGCGGCTCGATGGCGAAATCGATCTCGGGCATCGACGCGACTTCGGTGGGTGCTGCGGCAGCTGCGGCTACGACAGGCTCGGTCGGCTTCGCAGCTTCCTCAACCTTCGCCGGCTCGGAAACCATCGCAACGATTTCAACTTTTTCCGGCACAGCCACGGCCGGCTTCTCGACCGCCGCCTGCGACGGATTGGTCTGCAGTTCTTCGGGCGTCAGCAGATCTTCCATTTCATCCGCGACGCCGCGCGCGCGTTCGTTCATCGCTGCTTTACCGGACGAATTCACGTTGGCCTGATCCGCTTCGAAGATTTCCAGCACGTCGCCCTCGCGCGGCGGCGGCGGCGCTTCGACGACCGGTGCCGGTTCCGGATCGGGCTTGTACTTCTTGTAAGCCACCTTCGACGCTTCAACGCGCGACTCGATCGAATCCGGATCGGCGAGCTCGGTGCTCGACACCAGATCGACGGTCTTGGACTTCGACTTCACGGCCGCGACGATCTGCATGTCCGGCGGCGGCGCAGGGATCGACGCATCGATCTCCTGCACCGGTACGGCGTCGGCGGCCAGCGCCTGACGTCCGACGGTGTCGAAATAGAGCTGCAGATATTTCTGCATCGAGCGCACCGGCACGAAGTGCGTCAGCGCATGCTTGCGTGCGCCCTGCGCCATGAACACGCGCTTGTCCGCAGGCAGTTGCATGATGCGGGTGATGCCGCGAATGAAGGCCGCGGGACTGCCCGGCTCGACGGCCACGCCGAACTGGCCGATGACTTCGCCCTGCGCGCCCATGCCGGTCGCGACACACGGAACGCCGCACTGCATCGCCATGACGAGGGTCATGCGACCGGCATCGCTCAGCGAACTGGAACAGGCGACATCGCAGGCGTTGAAGAACGAAGACAGGTCCGACCATTCACCGAGCAGGTGCGTGCGCGTGCCCATCGTGCCGCCGCCGACCAGCGCCATCAGCGGACCATTGCCCTTCTGCACGCCGTGACCGGCGAGCAGCAGCGCGATGTGCGGATTGGTCTTGACGAGTTCGCCGACCGCCTTGATCAGCGTCGGATGATCGTGCTGGGTCTGGAACGGCGCGACCATGCCGATGACGAAGGCTTCGCCGCCGAGACCGAGCTGTTCGCGCACTTTCTTGCGCGCGGCGAAGTCCGGTTTGAAACGCGTCGGATCGACGCCCGGCGGCACGACGACATGTCCGCCTTCAGGAAAGCCTGCGCGCCGGTGCAGCACGGCGGCTGCCTCGGAGGTATAGACGATGCGATCGGCCTTGGCCGAGAACTTCGCCAGCCACTTGAGTTTCTGGCGATCGATCAGGCCCGCGTTCTTGGGCAGCGGCGCGGTTTCGCCGACGCTCCACACGACTTTCGGATTCCATTCGCAGCGCGAACGCAACGTGAGCGCCGCGAGCTGCGCCGTATGGCCCCAGGCCTGGATCACATCGGGACGGAAGGCTTCGGTCGCTTCCTGCAGTTCGCCGAACGCGCCCCAGTTGAAACGCTTGCGCGACAGCGCGATGTCGTGAACCGGAATGCCCGACTGACGCAGCACCGCGCCCGCAGTGAAGCCCGGTGCGAGCGACACCACCTGCGTCTTCACTTTGTTCTTCGGCATGCGCGTCAGCAGCGGCATGAACAATGCCTGCTGGAGGGTGCCGCTGAGACCCGCGGAACTCACCAGGTGCATGACGCGCAGCGCTCGGAGATTGCCTTCGGACACGATGAACTACGATCGCTCTGAGATGGAACAAAATCGTAGCAGTAGTCGTAATCCCGACGGGCCGCGCGCCTCGCGAATTGTTAAACCGGCCACATTTCGCGGGTGACAAGAATTGGCACGTCGCGAAGTGGGTCACATGAAGTGCGGCAAAAGCCCGGGATGAAGAGGCCGCAAAGGACCGCGGTCTTTTGCGGCACTCTTCCTCTCATCTCGCCGCCCCCTCCACCCCCGGCTGACTCGTGACGCCGCCGATCAGCACCATCCGCATCGCCTCCTCCACCGACAACTGCGTCTCCTCGAGTTCCGATTTGTGCAGGTACAGCGTGTAGCCGCCGATCTGGTAGCTCATCGGAAAGTACACGGCGACGATGTCTTCGCTGGCGGCGCCGAAGAGTTTCGGATTCAGGTGATCCTCGGTGACGAAGCCGACCATTCGCGCGCTGCCGAATCGCCACAGCACGACGCGCTTGAGATCGCGTCCCTTGCCGCCGGCCGGCAGGAAGCGCGTGAAGTCCTTCAGCGCGCCGAAGATGGTCTTCACGATAGGAATGCGCGCCAGCAGCGACTCGCCGAAACGGAACAGGCGCCGCACCACGTACGCATCGACCAGCACGCCGACCAGCAGCACGAACAGGAAGGCGACCAGCAGACCGAGTCCGGGCCAGTAATGACCCCGCGGCAGCACGATGCGCAGCGGCCCGCTCAGCATCGATTCGGCCGTCGTCGCCAGCCAGTAGACGACATAGATGGTGAGGCCGACGGGCAGGATCGCCGCCACGCCCTTCAGAAACGTATTCCACAGACGACGCATGATGTCTCCGCCGTGTTGTCCGGCCACGATGAACGGCCCGGAGTATGAAGGCCGTGCGTGCCGAAAGAAATTCCGGCGCTGCGGTGAATGCGGCGTGACAGGCGGGCACGGCTCGATAACCTTCAGCGCGCCACCGCACGACGAACGATCTTGCCCGGACGATCCGTTAAGATGCCCGCGTCCCCGCTGTCGATTTCCTGCCGCATGCCTCATTTCGCGAACGCGCCGGCCCTGCTGCGAGCCGGCTTTCTCGCCATGGCCGCCGCCTGCCTCGTCTCTCCGTGCCTGGCGCGCGAGTCGCCGGCGTTGCCGCCGACGCTGACGCGGGCAATGCGGGAAGCGCGCATTCCCGAACGCAACATCAGCATCCATGTGCGCGATGCGGGCAGCGACCAGACCATCATCGATCTCAACGGCGATCAGCCGCGCAGTCCGGCATCGACGATCAAGGTGCTGACGACATTCGTCGCCCTGGACTCGCTCGGTCCGTCCTACACCTGGAAGACTCGCGTCTATCGCACCGGCCGGCTGGCGAATGGCGTGCTGGCGGGCGATCTGGTGCTGGTCGGCGGCGGCGATCCGTACATGACCAGCGAGCGCTGGTGGAGCTTCGTGCAGAGCCTGCGCGAGAGCGGCCTTACCCGCATCGACGGCGACATCGTCATCGACAACACCTATTTCGCGCCGATCGCCGGCAGCCGCGGCGACTTCGACGCCAAACCCTGGCACAGCTACAACGTGCTGCCCGATGCGCTGATGGTGAACTTCCAGACCTCGCGCTTCACGCTCACGGTGAATCCACAGCGCGCGCGACCGCAGATCGCGGTCAATCCGCTGCCCTCGAACCTGGTGGTGCAGAACCAGGCGCTCATCGGCCAGGGGCGCTGCGGCGGCTACAACTACGGCGTCACGTTCAATACGCCCGAGGACAAACCGGCGACGGTCGTCGTCGGCGGCACGCTACCCGCGGCCTGCGGCAGCTTCTCCATCAATCGCGCGATCATGACGGCACCGGAGTACGCCTATGGCACGTTCCGCACGCTGTGGGCGCAATCCGGCGGCACGATCGGCGGCGGATTGCGCGTTGCACCGCTGCCTGCCGACGCCACGCTGCTGTACACGCACGATTCGCTGCCGCTGCCGGAGATCATCCGGCTCGTGAACAAGTTCTCCAACAACGTCATGGCGCGGCACCTCCTGCTGACGCTCGGCGCGGAAAAATTCGGCGCGCCCGCCACGGCGCAGCACGGACGCGAGGCCGTGAGCCAGTGGCTCGCCGATCACGAGATCCGCATACCAGGGCTCGCGCTCGACAACGGTTCCGGACTGTCGCGCGAAGAGAGAGTCACAGCGCGCGGCATGGCGGAGATGCTCGACGTGGCCTGGCACAGCCCGTTTATGCCGGAATTCGCCGCGTCGTTGCCGCTCTCGGCTGTCGACGGCACGCTGCGCAATCGCTTCCGCGCCGCCGGCATGCAGGGACGCCTGCGCCTGAAGACCGGACGCATCGACGATGTCAGCGGGCTCGCCGGTTTCGTCAATGCGGCCTCCGGAAAAACGTACGTCGTCGTCATCCTGATCAATCATCCCGGCACCCAGAACGGCAGCGCCGACATCGTTCAGACCGAACTCATCCGCTGGGTGTTCGCACAATGACCCCGGTCTCCCTGTGGGGCCGGCTTCAGCCGGCCTGTGCTGCGTAGATTGCTTCGGCTGTCGCGGCCGGCTGAAGCCGGCCCCACAGGAAGACAGGTCCCACAGGAAAGACACGCTCCACAGAAGAGCGGCCCGCGGGTGCTGTAGTTCCTTTTCCGGTGCATCGTGTTGCATGCACGCAGCGGTTTCGACGTCTGCATTTTTCGCGGCTTTTCTCCGGAACTGACGCAACGTCGACGCGTTGTGCCTGCACGCTCGGTGGAGTGCACGCCACTGATCCGCATTCCCTTCATTGATGCAGGAGATGATTTCATGAACCGATTGATAACTGCAGCAACGCTGCTTGCATTGTCCGGCGCGTGGACGGCCGCGAATGCCGAGAATGAAAGCGGCTTCTATGTCGGCGGCGGTGTCGGTCAATTCAACGTGCAGATCGACGACATCGACGATACCGACGAGGCCATCGAGCGCCTCGACGACGACGATACGTCGTGGAAAGCCTTCGTCGGCTATCGCTTCAATCCCTATCTGTCGCTCGAAGCCGCCTACATCGATTTCGGCGGACCGTCCGACAGCATCGACGCCTCCGGATCGAGCGGCGATTACAAAGTCGAAGCGAGCGGCTTCGCGCCGTACGTGATCGGCACCTTGCCGCTCGGACCGGTCGAACTGTTCGCCAAGGTCGGTTACTACTTCTACGACGTCGACCTGAGCGTCGATCTCGATGATCTGGGCGGTGACGTGTTCCGGTCGAGCAGCAGCGAAGAAGATCTGCTGTACGGCGCCGGCGTCGGCATGACGTTCTTCGAACATCTGCACGCCCGACTCGAATACGAAAAGATCGACTCGGATGTGCTCGACGACGCCGACGCGATCTGGCTGTCGGGTGCGTGGCGGTTCTGAGCGCCGGTGGACTTGGACTTCTGTGGGGCCGGCTTCAGCCGGCCTCCGGAAGTCAGGCTGTGACCGAAGGGAATCCCGCGGGAAAGCCTGACCTACAGGAAGAGTTGAAGAGATCACTCCCGCCGCGTAAACCCGCGACACACCACGGCCAGCTTGTTGCCGTCCGGATCGCGCACGTAGGCCGCATAGAAATCCGCGTTGTACGCCCGCAGACCGGGCTCGCCTTCCGCCTCACCGCCATTCGCCAGTGCAGCGGCGAAAAACTCATCGACCTGTCGCCACGACGTGGCACGCAACGCCACCATCGTGCCGTTGCCGACAGAAGCAGCATGGCGATCGAACGGACGACACAGCCAGAGCGCATCCTGTCGTCGGCCTTCGTCGTCGTAGATGCCCCATCCGACCCAGTCTTCCCATCCGGCTTCCGCAGACGTATCGCAGCGGGCATAGCCCAGCGTCGCCATCACGGGATCGTAGAAACGACACGCACGTTCCATGTCGTTGGTACCGAGGCAGATATAGGCGAAGACGCTCATGTCTCGAATCTCACATCGCCGATCCAGTGACGCGCACCGACAGCCGCAGCGGCATGCGACGTGCGCCCCAGGTACCCGGCGCTGCGGCGAACACGCCGAGCAACGGAGTATGACAGTCGAGACATTGCCCGCGGTCATCCAGATGCCATTCGCCGAGTTCGTACCAGTCGCGCTCGATGAGGCGCGTACCGCAGCCGCTGCAGTAGGTACTCGAGCCGACCGGATCGTGCACGTTGCCGGTGTAGACATAGCGCAGGCCGTTGCGCATCGCTATGGCGCGTGCGCGGGTCAATGTGGCAGGCAGCGTGGGCGGTTTGTCGCGCATCTTCCAGTCGGGATGGAATGCCGTGAAATGCAGCGGCACGTCCGGACCGAGCCGGTCGCGGATCCACTGCGTCATCTCGTCGATCTCGCGATCGGAGTCGTTCTCTTCAGGAATGAGCAAGGTCGTGATCTCGAACCAGACGTTCGTGTGCTTCAGGTACTCGAGCGTTTCCAGCACGGCCTGCAGTTCGGCGCCGCAGATCTTGCGATAGAAACTTTCGGTGAAGCCCTTCAGATCGACGTTCGTCGCATCCATGTGGCGATAGAACTCGGCGCGCGGCGCATCGCACATGTAACCGGCGGTCACGGCCACGCTGCGAATGCCCTGCTCGCGACAGGCATCGGCCACGTCGACGGCGTACTCCATGAAAATGACGGGATCGTTGTAGGTGAACGCGACGCTGGCGCAGCCTGCAGCCTTGGCGGCATCGGCCAGCATCTGCGGCGTCGCTCGATCGGCGAGCGTGTCCATCTCACGCGACTTGCTCATGTCCCAGTTCTGGCAGAACTTGCAGGCCAGGTTGCAGCCCGCCGTGCCGAACGACAGCACCGAGGTGCCCGGCAGGAAATGATTCAGTGGTTTCTTTTCGATGGGATCGATGCAGAAACCGCTCGAGCGGCCGTACGTATAGAGCCGCACTTCTCCCTGCTCGATGCCGCGCACGAAACACAGGCCGCGCTGGCCTTCGTGCATCCTGCAGGCGCGCGGACAGACATCGCACTGCACCCGACCATCGTCGAGCACGTGCCAGTAGCGGGTGGGATGAGCGTCGCTTTTCATCGGGGAGGCGCGGGCGTATATAGCCGATCATGCGCGCCGCATCGGAAAAGACAAGCACGCGACCGGCCGCGGTCGCCGGCCTCTTCTATCCCGGCGATGCCGGCGAATTACGCGATGTGGTGAACCGGTATCTGCAGGACGCGCCCGCAGACTCCCTACGTACGCCACCGAAGGCCCTGATCGTGCCGCACGCGGGCTACATCTATTCCGGCTCCGTGGCAGCCGCGGCCTACGCGTTCATCGCCGCCCGTCGCGAAACGATCCGCCGCGTCGTGCTGCTGGGGCCGAGTCATCGCGTGTACTTGCACGGTCTCGCAGTACCGCGCGCCGACGCCTTCGCGACGCCGCTCGGCGAGGTGCGCATCGATCGCGAACAGCGCGCGGCACTCATCGCCAGCGGTGAGGTGATGTCGGCAGATGCGCCGCACGCGCAGGAACACAGCCTCGAAGTGCAACTGCTCTTCCTGCAGATGCTGCTCGACGATTTCGAACTGCTGCCGCTCGTTGCAGGAAACGCCGCGCCGGATCATGTTGCCGCAGTGCTGGAACGCTGCTGGGGCAGCGACGACACGCTGGTGCTGATCAGCTCCGACCTCAGTCACTATCACGACTACGCGACGGCGCAGCACCTCGATGGCGAAACCAGCACCCTGATCCTGCGCAAGTCGCCGACGCTCGTCGGCGAACAGGCCTGCGGTGCCGTATGCATCAATGGTCTGCTGCATCTGTCAGGCCAGCGGCACCATGCACTGTCGCAGATCATGCGATTGAATTCCGGCGACACCGCCGGCGACCGGCAACGCGTCGTCGGCTATGGCGCCTTCGCCGTACACGAACCGGCGCATGCTTGATCCGTCGCAACGGCACGCGCTGCTGACACTGGCCCGTCAGTCCATTCTTGCCGGCCTGCGCGAACAACGCCGCGTCCCCTGTCCGGACCTGGATCACGATGGCGTTCTCGATACGGCACGCGCGAGTTTCATCACGCTGCGTACCAGCGGCAATCTGCGCGGCTGCTGCGGCACGCTCGAACCCCAGGGCACGCTGGCCGAAGGCGTGTGGCGCAATGCGTGGTCGTCGGCTTTCGCCGATCCGCGCTTCGCGCCGCTGCAGGCGTCGGAATATCCCGACCTCGACGTGCATATCTCGATCCTGAGTCCACTCGAACCGCTGCCGGCCCTGACCGAGGACGAATTGCTGCAGACGATCCGCCCCGGCATCGACGGGCTGCTGCTGCGCAGGGCGAACGCGCAGGCCACCTTTCTGCCGGCCGTCTGGGAACAGCTGCCGGACGCGGGAGAATTCCTGCGACAACTGAAGATGAAGGCAGGCTGGTCGGCGGATTTCTGGTCCGACGATATTCGTGCGTGGCGTTATACGGCGGAGAGTTTCGGCGAGCAGCGATCAGCTTGAGCACGGACCTGAGACAAGGTTTCCAATAAAAAACTCAGGGTTTACAATAAAAACAGCAAGGTTTCCAATCAAAGGCGGCCGGATGGTCAAGGCAGTCCGCTCTCGCGGCGAAGATGTACGGCGTTTTCTGCTCGAGCACATCGACGTACACGCAGGCGACATCGCACCCTTTGCGGCGAAGCAGCTCGGCATTACACGTCAGGCTGTCGGCAAGCATCTACGACGGTTGCTGGAAGAAGGTGCGATTACCCAGACAGGTGAAACCCGTGCCCGCAGATACGCGCTTGCCACTGTGTCCGAATGGACCAGGCGCTATCGACTTGGCGATTCGCCCGCCGAGGATGTCATCTGGCGCAAAGACGTCGAGCCTGTGATCGGCACATTGCCCGATAATGTTTCGCGCATCTGGCACATCGGCTTCACCGAGATGTTCAACAATGCGATCGACCACTCGGAAGGCACGATCATCACGTTACGCATCGACAAG
The DNA here is from genome assembly GCF_036735925.1 of Povalibacter sp. NCBI lineage: Bacteria > Pseudomonadati > Pseudomonadota > Gammaproteobacteria > Steroidobacterales > Steroidobacteraceae > Povalibacter > Povalibacter sp. The sequence continues at coordinate 41,708 of NZ_DAINNK010000027.1, read as the reverse complement.
ACCGCAGTGAGCACGGCGATGCTGGTGACAGACAACGGCGTAGGCATCTTCCGGAAGATCCAGGGCGCACTCGGATTGCTGGACGAACGACATGCGGTCCTCGAACTCGCGAAGGGAAAGTTGACGACCGACCCGGCCCGGCACAGTGGCGAGGGTATCTTCTTCACCTCGCGCATGTTCGATGACTTCCGGATTCTTTCCGGCGGCGTCTATTTCGATCACAAGTACGGCACCAACGAGGACTGGATACTCGAGCCCAATTCACCGAAGAAGGGCACCACGGTCTGGATGGAACTCAGCAACCACACCGCCAGATCGTCCGCAAAGGTCTACGCGAAGTTTGCCAGCGCGACTGGCGAGCACGATTTCGGCAAGACGATCGTGCCAGTCGATCTTGCCCGCTACGGCGACGAAAACCTCGTCTCCCGGTCGCAGGCGAAGCGGGTACTCGCCCGTGTCGACATGTTCAAGGTCGTGATTTTCGACTTCGCGCACGTCCCTGCCATTGGTCAGGCATTCGCCGACGAAATATTCCGCGTCTTCGCGCTACAGCATCCGCTGATCGAGATCCACGCCATCAACGCGAACGCGGAAGTACGATCCATGATCGAGCGCGCTACCGCGCGCTGATCTCCACGTCAGAAGCTGTACGTCACGCCGAGCGACACACTATTCGCATCGGAATCGCCGAGCGTGATGCGCTCGTATTCCAGTCGCAGCGCCAGGCGCGCGTATCGGTATTGCGCGCCGGCACCGTAGACGACGTCCACGTCGTCATCGCTGCCGCGCGCGATGGTGACGGGGCCGTCGGCGATCTTCGCGTCGGCGTCCCAGTAGTTCGCGCCGAGGCGCGCGAACAGGTCGAAGTCGCCGAGCGGCCAGAATCCCAGCGCCGCCAGCTGCGTCGAACGGACTTCGGCCGATAGCTCCGTCGGGCAGGGAAAGCCGACCGCCGCGACGCATACGATGCTGGTATGGCTGCTCGCACCACCGAGATCCGCGTGACTTGCTTCGAGCGCGAACCAGCGGACGGGACGCCAGCCGATCAGCACCTTGTAGCCCTGATCCTCATCGTCGACGTCGACGATCGACGCGTTCGAGCCGATGCCCCAGTCATGATCGAACTTCGTGTGAACGAACGACGCACCGGCGTACAACGTCGCCTCGTGCGCGGGCAGATCGCCGGCGGACAGATCGGCACACCAGCCGGCCGTCAGCAGACCGGCAGCAGCGACGATGAGCACAGGCGAGCGGCGCGTGAACGTACGTGCAGCAACGGAAATCATTGCGAGGTTCCTGTATCGGTGACGACCCGCGGATTGCGGTGAAACCATGCTAGTGGGCCGGCGGCGCGGAAACTGTCGCGCCTTTGTTAGCGCACGCCGGGAAATTCGCCGGATTTGTACAGTCTGTTACGAGGGCCGAAGGCGGAAGGCCTGTCGGCAATGCACCGGCGCACGACACATTCGGATGCACGCTGTGCGTCCATTCCGTCTGTTCGGACGCGTCCGCAGCCGTCGAAGCGAATTAGACTGCGCAGCTCGCCGCGACGGGCGCGCGGATCGTCATCGGCTTTCATGCAGGACGCTGTGCTCATGTCCACGATCACCATTCCGGGTTATCGCATCGAACGCAGGCTGGGTCAGGGCGGCATGGCCACCGTGTACCTGGCGATCCAGGAAAGCTTCGGGCGCGAAGTCGCACTCAAGGTCATGTCGCCGCTGCTGAACTCGGATCCGACGTTCGCGACCCGGTTCATGCGCGAGGCACGCATCGTCGCGCACATGCATCACGCTTCGATCGTCCCGGTCTTCGATGTCGGCGAGCGCAAGCCGCATCACTATCTGTCGATGGAATATCTGCCGGGCGGCGATCTGAAGCAGCGCATCCTGCACGGGCGCGGCGGCGCGGATCTGCTCGAAGACATCTGTCGTGCGCTGTGCCCAGCGCTCGACCTGGCGCATCGCAAAGGCTTCATCCATCGCGACATCAAGCCGGAGAACATTCTTTTTCGCGAAGACGGCACGCCGGTCCTGACGGATTTCGGCATCGCGCGCGCCGTCGACAGCGGCACGTCGCTCACCATGGCCGGCATGTTCGTGGGCACGCCGAGCTACATGAGTCCCGAGCAGGTGAAGGGACAGGAACTCGACGGCCGCTCGGACCTGTATTCGCTCGGCATCGTCTGCTACGAAATCCTCACCGGCACCCTGCCCTTCCGCGCCGACTCGTCGTTGTCCGTCGCGCTCAAGCATCTGAGCGAACCGTTGCCGACGCTGCCGGCGAAGCTGGCGAGCTATCAGCCGTTCCTCGATCGTCTGACCGCGAAGGAACGCACCGACCGCTTTGCAAACGGCGCGGATGTGCTGCGTGCCCTGCGCTCGGCCGATCCGCGCCGGCGCGCCTCCGATGTCACGCTGTTGCGCGAGATGCCGGAAGCGCTGCGAACGCAGGCGAACGCGGGCGCGTTGCCGACTGCCCGGAAGGCGGCGCTGCGTTTCGCTTCGCTGATGAAGGAGCAATGGGCGAAACGACCCGCGCTGCCGCGCATCACGATCTCGCGCAAACCCGTGATCGATCGGCGCATCGCATTGCACGTCGGCACTGGCATCGCCGCGGCCATGATCGTAGCCACGGGAATTCGCAGCCTGCGCGACGGCGAAGTCGAACCGGCGGTTGTCGAGGCAGCACAGCCCACGCCGGCGACTCCGGCTCCGCAAGAAATACCCGCGACTGCGCAGGTCGCGGACAGCGCGGGAATCGCGTCCGACACGCCGCCCGAACCGTCATCGGCTGCGATCGAGCCGCCGGATCCGGTCGCTGCCGCAGCGGAAGCCGCGCGACTGGCCGAGGCCCGCGCCGCGCGTCAGCGCGAGCTGGAGGAAAAGCGTCAGCGCGCAGCCGAGCAACAGGCGGCGGCGCAGCACGCACAACAGGAACGAATCCAGCAGCTGCTCGCCGAAGCGAAGGATCTGTACGCTCGCGGCGCCCTGGCGCTGCCGTCCGGCGCGAGCGCCGCCGATCGCTATCACGACGTGCTGCAGCTGCAACCCGATCAGCCGGAGGCGCGCGCTGGTCAACGACACATCGCCGATGTGCTGGCGAAGGAAGCGGAACATGCGCAGTCGGTGCGCGACGCCGATGCGCTGCGCAGCCTGATTCCGCAGATCGCATGGGTGCAGCCGGGTCATCCCAGCCTCGTGCGGTTGCAGAGCGGCCTGACGGAAATCGAAGCCGCGCCGGCGGAGTTGAGCCGGCGCGAGGCAGCGAACATCGAGAAGGCCGCGAAGCACGTCGCGAAGGCCTACAAGCATCTCGACCGCACGCCCTATGACCTGCGCGCGGCCGATGCAGCGACCGATGAGTACGATCGCGCCTCGTCCGCGGTGGCAACGGCGCCTGGACTGCCGGTGCTCAGAGAGCGACTGATCGCCTCGTACTCGCAGGCAGTGCGCACGGAGCTGAACGACGGCGACACGCGCAATGCGCTGCGCATGATCGAGTACGCCCGCAAGCGCAAATGGATGAGTCCGGACCTGGAGCGGCTGGAGACGAACATCCGGCAGGGAGCGGTGGCGGAGGCGTCCGGCGCGCGTTGATCGCGCATCTGGTTGGGCGAGAACCGTCCCTGGCTCTCACAGCGGGGCCGATCATGACCGCCGCCGGCCCGCCCGTCTGTATCGCCTTTGTAAAAACGTCAACGACACACGCGAATCCGACGCGTCGCGAAACGCCGCCGCAAGCCGTACATTTGCGTTACAAAGCGCGTGCGCCGACTCTGCGACAATGCCCGCACGTTAATAGTCCAATCGAGGATTGCAGGAACGCGCGATGAGCGGCAGCGGATACACAGCGGCATTCGGCCCGATCGCGGGTCTGCTGGCCATTGCGTTCTGCGCGCCGCTGCGAGCCGCACCTGTTCCCGGCAATTGCACGGCGCCGTCCGCCGAGTGTGTCGAAGTCGGCCAGCTCGACATCAGCGTGTCGCTCGGCGTGGGCTCGCGCTCCAATCCCGTCATGGGCGAATCCGACATTCCGCTGGTCGTGATTCCCCAGGTGAGCTACTACGGCAAGCGTTTCTTCCTCGAGAATCTCGATCTCGGCGTCACCCTGTACGAGGGTCGCTCCAACACCTTCAACCTGATCGCCTCGCCCGGCTACGACCGGGTGTTCTTCTATCGCGACGATCTGCAGAATTTCTTCGTGAGCGGCGCCACCGGCGCCGTGTCGCTGGCCGCGCCGACGGACAAGGAACTCGAACCCGCAGTGGAATTCGAAGTGCGCTCGCGACGCACGACGTATCTTGCCGGCCCTGAATGGCTGTTCCAGTACGGAAACATCGTCGGCCAGGTCGATGCCCTCTACGAAGTCACCGGACGCAACGACGGATACGAGGTGCGCGCCGCGGTCGCTGCCCCTATCATCCAGTCCGAACATTCACTGGTGGTCAGCGGCGGGCTGACCTGGAAAAGCGCCGAGATCGTCCACTATTACTATGGAGTCGATGGCCTCTATGAGCCGGGATCGGCCTTCAGTCCGTTCCTCAAGCTCGGTTACACGCGCGCGCTGTCCGATCGCTGGAGCATCAACGCGTTCGTCCATTACGAGCGTCTCGGCAGTGCCATCGCAGACAGTCCGATCGTATCCGACGACGGCGTTACGACAGCGTTTGTCGGTGTCGTGCTGCGGGTTCTTTAGCGCAATCGCCATCGCCCTGCTGGCCTGCGCCGGCGCAAGCGCCGCGACCAGCGTTCAGCACGACGACATCACGCTCGAACTGCAACCGCGCGTGTGCACGCTCGCGGCGGATGACGACACCTGCGATACGACGGTGCGCGCCCAGTGGCGCTCGCCGCGCAACGAGTCGCTGTGCCTGGTGATCGTCGACCGGCCGGACATCCAGCGCTGCTGGGAAGATTTCTCCAGCGGCGTCTACAACGTCGAGCTGTCGTTCAACCGGGATCTGACGGTGGAACTGCGCGACCCGCAGCTGCAGAAGGTGCTGGTGTCCGAAACGATCGCGGTGATCAGGCAGGCGCTGGAGCTGCGGCGCAAACGGCGACAGCCATGGAATCTTCTTTATTGAGTACGACAGAGAATGGCCGCAAAAAAGCGCAAAAGAACGCAGGTAGGAAAACCAGAACTTTTGCGCCTTTTTGCGGCCATTATCCCGCCCGCATGAACGCCGCCGCACAACCGTTGATCCTTCTGGTGGAAGACGACGCCCGCCTGGCCGAACTCGTCCGCACTTATCTGCACGACAATGGCTTCCTCGTCAGCATCGAGAATCGCGGCGATCGTGTGCTGGAACGCGTGGAGCGCGAACATCCCGACCTCGTGATTCTGGACATCGGGCTGCCGGCGCGCGACGGATTCGCCGTCTGCCGCGAACTGCGCGCCGTGTACAGCTCGCCGATCCTGATGCTCACCGCCCGCAACAGCGACATCGACCATGTCGTCGGCCTGGAACTCGGCGCCGACGACTACGTGATCAAGCCCGTGGAACCGCGCGTGCTGGTCGCCCGCATCCAGGCACTGTTGCGGCGCCGGCGTGCCGCGGAGTCCGCGGGCGGCAAGACGTTGCAGTTCGGCACGCTGTCCATCAACAGCGCGGCACGATCCGTCGTCCTCATGGATCAGCAGGTCGCGCTGTCGAGCAACGAGTTCGATCTGCTGTTCTTCCTCGCGACGCGCGCCGGTCAGATCCAGTCGCGCGAGACGCTGTACCAGCAGCTGTATCGTCGCGACTACGATGGTCTCGATCGCACGCTCGATGTGCGCATTTCCCATCTGCGCAGGAAACTCGGCGATACCGGCAATCCGGAGAAGATCAGAACCGTCTGGGGCCACGGCTACCTGTTCGTCTCCGACGCCTGGGGCGCGTCTTGAAAGCGGCAGCGTCGGCGCGCTTCTGATCCAATCGCATGGCGCGACACTTCCTGCAGCTCTACCTGCTGATCGTGGCGACGCTGGCCGCCGTCAGCTGGGGCCAGGAACGGCTGTGGCAGACCTATGCCGAGCGCAATCCCGCGGAAATCAGCGCCGAGAATCCCTCGCAGACGGCGTTGCTCGAAATCGTCGAGACACAACTGCGCGCGCTGCCGGCCGACCAGCGTCGATCCTTCGTGCGACAGCTCGCCCGCGACAGCGGCGTCGATCTCGAACTCTTCGATCTGCGCGATATCGCCGGCAAGGACACGCTCACGGATCTGGCGCGCGGCGACGTCGCCTACATGAGCGCGGCGAACGGTGAACGCTGGATGCTGAAGCAGGTCGACGGCGATCCCATCGTGCTCGCCTTCCGGCATCCGCCCGCGGAAGCGCGCCGCGGACCGGTCGACTGGGCGCTGGCCTTCGTTTTCTATGCGGCGATTGCGCTGGTGATCATGCTGTGGCTGTGGCCGCTGCGACGCGATCTGCAGCGCCTCGAGCGTGCCACCGGGACGTTCGGCGACCGCAACTGGATCTTCGATGCCGGCATCGGGCCGCGATCGCAGATCCATCCGCTGGCGCAGGCCTTTCGCCGCATGGCGGCGCGCATCGACGACCTGATCCGCTCGCACCAGGACATGTCGAATGCGATGTCCCACGAGATCAAGACGCCGCTGGCCCGCATGCGCTTCGAAGTCGAGGTCGCGCGCAGCACGACCGCCGACCCGAGGATGAAGCAGCATCTGAACAACCTCGATACCGACATCTCGGAACTCGATGCTTTCATCACGGCGACGCTCGATTACGCGATCCTGGAGCGCGCCGAAGTCGCGCTGAATCTGGCCGAGCATGACTTCACGGCCATGTTGCCGGCGGTCACGGAAGCGATTCGCAGCAGCAGCCGCACGACACTGCATCTGCGCTGCGAGGTCGATCCAGCCGCGACGCACGTACGATGTGATGCGCACCTGATGGAAACGGTGCTGCGGAATCTGGTGTACAACGCGCTGCGCCACGCCCGACGCGAAGTCGTGGTGCGTTTCGGGATCGCGCCGGAAGCACGTTATCGGCTCTGCGTGGAAGACGATGGTCCCGGCATTCCCGAAGCGGATCGCGAGCGCGTCTTCGAATCGTTCGTGCAGCTCGATCGCACGACGCCCCACAAGACGGGCTTCGGCCTGGGCTTGGCAATCGTCAGACGCATCGTCGAATGGCACGGCGGCGATGTCGGCGTCGATGCGTCGCCGCTGGGTGGGGCACGCTTCGTCGTGACGTGGAGACCGCCGGGGATGTCGGGCTGAAGCCTGTCCGCTCCGCCTGTGGGGCCGGCTTCAGCCGGCCGGGTGAGGTGTCAGGCTGAAGCCTGACCTACACGAGGAGAGCCAGCACTGCCGTCACCGACGCACCGGCCGTGGCCGGATGACGGTCCAGCGCCTGGCCGAGATCGCGCAGGCTGCGCTCGATCTGGAACAGCCGGATCAATGCCGCGCTCTCGCCGGCTTCACGCGGCATGCACGGCGAACCGTCGACACCGCGCATATAGCCCTTCATGAAGGCTTCGCTGGCGCCGTCGAGCCACGTATCGAGCGCTGCCGCATAACGTTCGTGCAGTTCCGGCTGACTGCTCAGTCCGCGCGCGAGCGCCGCCGCGCGCGCCTGCTCCAGCGAACACAGCAGGGTCGCGACATCGCGCAGCGGCGGTGCCTTCCAGCGGCGTTCCTCCACCGGCAGTTCGAGAATGCCCTCGAAGTCGGTGATCACGAAGTCGTCGGCGACCAGCAGGACCTTGCGCAGCAGCAGGTTGCCGTGGTGACGCGTCTTGACGCCCTGGACGGGCCTGGACGCCAGCTGACGCACGCGCGCATCGAGGGCTTCGTCGGCGTCGATGAGACGTGTCGCGTCGGCCTGCGCCGACTCGGGCAACTGCGCCAGGCGCTGTTCCAGTCGTCCCAGCGTGGCATCGGCGAGCTGCCCGATGTCCGTCGCGATCCGCGCCATGTCGGTGACGGTCAGCGGCTCAGGCGCAAAGGCGGGATCATCGACCGCCGCACACAGCACCGCATGCATTTCGCCGATGCAGCGGCCCAGCGTCCGCAGGCGATCGTAGAACAGCGTATGCGGCGACTTGCCATTGCCGGAACCGGACCGCAGCTCCGTCGCCAGCCGCTCCAGGTGATCCAGCGTGAACGTGAGCGCATCGCCCTGGTGACGCACATAAGTCTGCATGGCCGCCAGCACGATCGGCGGCGAGCCGTCGAGCAGACAGTTGACCGTCCCCGTCAGCGCCGCGACGCGCGTGAAGCCGGCGCGGGTCAGGAAGTCGACCATCTCGACATCCGGATTGATGCCCGGATCGGCGCGGCGATACGCCTTGAGGAAGACGCTTTCGCCCAGCACGACATTGACCTCGAGCGGATCGAGTCCGAAGCGCTCCACCGGTGTGAGGCGTTCGACATCGACGCCCTGCCAGGCCGGCGTGGTTTCGAACACGAGTTTTCCGCCCGTGAACGTGATGCGCTCATGGGCCGCCATCGACCTGACGATGGCGCCGCAGAACGCCGGATCGGCGAGCGCGTCGACCAAGACACCGACCCGCGCATGTTCGCGGATGCGCGCGAGCGTCCATTCCGCCGAGCGCAGCACCTCACTGTCGGCGACATCGTCCCAGGCCAGCGTCAGCGGCAAGGCAAAGCGCTGTCGCGGCCGATTCGGCGTATCGACATAGATCAGGCTCAGCAGCACGTCCTGCGGTGCGCCGGACCAGACCATGCGTTCGCCGAGCTGCACGGTCTGGCCGCCGCGGATCCAGCCGCGCTGGCGCATGAACTCCGGCAACACTTCCTGTTCCAGCTGTTGCAGCGTGCGGCGCGTGACCGTGCGCGTTGCGACCGTCCGGTCGAGCCCACCGAGTGAGCGGATGCCGTCGGTCAGCACCAGCGTCGGCAGTTCGGCGGCGGGCAGTCGTTCGACATGCCACGAAGGCGCCGCCTGCGAATCGCTGAGCGCGAGCCAGAAAAATGAATGCGCCGGCAGCGTCAGGAAGTAAGGCAGATCGCCGATGGGCGGAAACGCGTTGTTTCCGGCCAGCTCCACCGGCACGCGCCCCTTGTAGCGCGACAGGTCCAGTTCGACGGCCTGCGCCGACTGCGCGAGATTGGCCACGCACAGCACGATCTCGTTCTCGTAGCTGCGGACGTAGGCAATGATCTTGCGATTCTGCGGCCGGATGAACTCGAGCGTGCCGCGCCCGAAGCAGCGATGATGGCGACGGATGGTCAGGATGCGGCGCGTCCAGTTGAGCAGCGAGGACGGGTCGCGACTCTGTGCTTCGACGTTGACGGCCTGATAGCCATAGACCGGATCCATGATGATCGGCAGGTACAGGCGCTGCGGATCGGTCCGCGAGAAGCCGGCGTTGCGATCGACGCTCCATTGCATGGGCGTGCGCACGCCGTTGCGGTCGCCGATGTAGATGTTGTCGCCCATGCCGATCTCGTCGCCGTAGTACATGATCGGCGAGCCCGGCATCGACAGCAGCAGGCTGTACATGAGCTTGATGCGATCGACGTCGTTGCCGAGCAGCGGCGCCAGGCGGCGGCGGATGCCGACGTTCACGCGCATGCGCGGCTCCTGCGCGTACATCTTGTACATGTAGTCGCGCTCGCGGTCGGTCACCATTTCCAGCGTCAGCTCGTCGTGATTACGCAGGAAGATGGCCCACTGGCAGTTGTCCGGAATGTCGGGCGTCTGGCGCAGGATCTCGGCGACGGGAAAGCGGTCTTCCAGTGCCACGGCCATGAAGATGCGCGGCATGAGCGGAAAGTGGAATGCCATGTGGCATTCGTCGCCGTTGCCGAAATACTCGCTCACGTCTTCTGGCCATTGATTGGCCTCGGCGAGGAACAGGCGGCCGTGATAGTTCGCATCGACGACCGCACGCATCTGCTTCAGCACCGCGTGGGTCTCGGGCAGGTTCTCGTTGTTGGTGCCCTCGGCGACGCACAGGTACGGAATCGCATCGAGCCGAAGGCCGTCGACGCCCATGTCCAGCCAGAACCGCATCACGTCGATGACGGCATCCACCACCTGCGGATTGTTGTGGTTGAGGTCCGGCTGATGCGAAAAGAAGCGATGCCAGTAGTAGCGGCGCGCGATCGGGTCCCACGCCCAGTTGGAACTCTCGGTGTCGGTGAAGATGATGCGGGTACCCGCGAACTTCTTGTCCGTGTCGCTCCAGACGTAGAACTCGTGCTCCGGCGATCCCGGCGGTGCCCGGCGCGCGGCCTGGAACCACGGATGCTGGTCCGAGGTATGGTTGATGACGAGTTCGGTGATGACGCGCAGGCCGCGCCGGTGCGCTTCTTCGACGAAGCGTTTGAAATCGTCGAGCGTGCCGTAGTCGGGATGGACATCGCGGTAGTCGGCGATGTCGTAACCGTCGTCGCGTTGCGGCGACGGATAGAACGGCAACAGCCAGATGGTGTTGACGCCGAGTTCCTGGATGTAGTCGAGCTTCTGGATCAGGCCGGCAAAATCGCCGATGCCGTCGCCATTGGCATCGTGGAAGGCCTTGACGTGCATCTGGTAGACGATGGCGTCCTTGTACCAGAGCGGATCCGCAGAATCCCCGTGACGCTCGACGATCGATCCGGACATGGGCGCAGGTTCAACCATTCCACATATATGTGACGGATAGCGCCGGCCGGCCATCAGGACTTGCCCTGCCGCCGACGCGACCCTGTGCAACGCACGCAAGCGCGGAAAAGGTCCCGGCGGCGGAATGTGATGCAGTCGTCATTCCGGCATCCGGATCGGGGCGGCTGCGGCTCAAGAAACGATGTGCGGCGCCGATCACAAAAAGGGAGCGCCGGGTCAACGGACGGTGCGCGCACCACAAGAATCTGCCGCGCCCGTCCGGCGCAGGCGTCCGGCGCATTGCGAGTGTCTCGATGAAGTCAGTGTCTGAAGCGGTAATCGGCCCCGGCATCCGCCTGATGCAGAAGCTGCGGCTGCCCGCGAAGTTCGCGCTCATCGGCCTTGCCTTCATGGTGCCGCTCGGTGTCGCGACCTACGGCATGATCTTCCAGGATCGGCGCAACACCCTGCTGGCCCTGATCTTCGCCACTCTGACGCTGGCGATTTACCTGACCGTCAGTTTCTATGTCTCCAACCGCCGCGGCTTCGGGGCGCTGCTGTCGCGCATGCACAAGCTGGCGCGTGGCGATCTCACCGGGAATTTCGCGCCGCGCGGTCGCGACGAAATCGGCGCGCTGATCAATGCCTTCGATGTCAGCCGCCACGAACTGCAGATGCTGATCCTGCGCATCCGCGAGGCGACCCGGACCATCGACGAGGCCGGCCAGCAGATCGCCCAGGCCAACGACGATCATGCGCAGCGCGAGTCGTCGCGCTCGGCCTCCGTACGCGAGACGGCCGACAGCGCACAGCAGGTTGCCGTCGTCGTGCAACGCAATCTCGACAATGCGCTGAATGCCAACCGGCTCGCCGAAGACGCACACGGCACCGCCTCGCGCGGCAACGATGTTGTCAACAAGGTCGTGACGACGATGACCGCCATCACCGGCTCGTCGCGCAGGATCGGCGACATCATCGGCGTGATCGACGAGATCGCCTTCCAGACGAACCTGCTGGCGCTCAATGCGGCCGTGGAAGCCGCGCGGGCCGGCGAGCAGGGCCGCGGCTTCGCCGTGGTGGCGAGCGAGGTCCGCAACCTGGCGCAACGCTCGGCCTCGGCCGCCGACGAGATCAAGAAACTGATCACGGCCTCCATCGAGGACGTCGAGCGCGGCGCGGCGCTGGTCACCAGCGCGGGCACGACCATGAGCGAGATCCTCGGCTCGGTCACGCGCGTGTCCGGCATCATGAAGGAGATCGCGCTGGCCAGCCGCTCGCAGACCGACGACATCGGCACCCTGAACAAGGCGATCGAGCGCATCGACGAGGACACCCAGCAGAATGCGGCGCGTGTCGAACAGACCGCTGCCGTGGCTGCGTCGCTGCGCGACCAGGTGTCCCATCTGCTGGAGGCCGTCGGCAATTTTTCCATCGGCGATGACCCGGCTGCTGCGTCGCGGCCGCCGCCGGCGCGGCGCCAGGCCGTTCAGGAAGCCGATCCGCTGCGTTCCGCGGCCTGACCGTTCGATGCCGGTCTGCAGTACGGCAAATCTCCATTTCTGACTGATTGACAGCACTCGGACGTCGCTCGTACGGTTGCCGTCACGATCCAATGCTGGAGACGGCGATGCCCGATGGAGATCACGGCCCAAACGCCCGCTTTCATTCGATGGAAGACGGCACGCGGGAAGACTGGTCGATCATCAATGATGCGATGAAGCCCTTCATCGCCGACCTGCCGAACCGCGTGCTGGCGCATCTGCGCCTGCTCGACGGCGACTGCGGCGGCTTCGCGGTCGATCGCCTGGAGCACTCGCTGCAGACCGCGACGCGCGCGCATCTCGACGGACGCGACGAGGAATACGTGGTCTGCGCGCTGCTGCACGACATCGGCGACACGCTCGGCCCGCGCAATCACGCCGACGTCGCCGCCTCCATCCTCAAGCCGTTCGTGTCCGAACAGAATTACTGGATGGTCGAGAAACACGCCATCTTCCAGGGCTACTACTTCTTCCATCACCTCGGGCTCGATCGCAACATGCGCGACCAGTTCCGCGATCATCCCTGGTACGGCTACACCGAAGAATTCTGCCGGCTCTACGACGGCCCGGCCTTCGATCCCGGATTCGAGAGCCTGCCGCTGTCGACGTTCGAGCCGATGGTGCATCGCGTGTTCACGAACGTGAAGAATTCCATCTACGTGCCGAAGGACAAGCGGCCGCACGCACGCTAGGAAGCCTGTCGAAGGGGAGCATCTTCCTGTAGGTCAGGCTTCAGCCTGACTCCTGAAAAAGAGCCGGCTAAAGCCGGCCCCACAGACAGAGAAGACCTCTGTGCGAAGTCTTTGACCAGGACCGTCCGTATCGTCGCACACGACTATCGCCGTACACGCATTGGCGGTAGCCTCGGATCATCAGATCCATCGGTGCGTCCCTTGATTGCCATCCTCCCGAGTCGTCTGTGGGCCGCGTGCCTCCTCGTCGCGGCCGTCGGTTGCGCCGCTGCTGCGACCACGCAGCCCGTGCCGCCTTCGTGGCAGCAGGAATACTGGGCGCGTTTCGACGATCACGACTGGGATGCAGCCATCAAGTCGGCAGAACAGCTGGTGGCCGCAGCACGTCCGGCCACTGCCGCAACGGGTCTGCGCCTGGCCGAGGCCCTCTCGCTGCTCGGCAGCGCGCAGCTGAGCAAGGGCGACCTCGTTGCCGCGGAAGCGGCATTCACCGAAGCATTGCAGCTCGCCGAGCAACACGGCGGCAGCCGCAGCAGTGCCGCGCTCATCGACCCCCTGCGCGGCCTGGGATATACGCTGGCCGCCGAAGGCAGGCACGACCGGGCGATTCCCTATCTCGACCGGGCCCTGCTGCTGTCGCGGCGCTCGGCCGGCCTGTTCGACATTTCGCAGCAGGGCCTGCTGCGCCAGCTCGCCGCGAGCCAGAGGGCGGTCGGCTCCGCCCCCGAAGGCGAACGTCACATGCTGTATCTGCGCCGCCTCGGCGAACACGCCTACGGCGCGAACGATCCGCGCCTGATCCCGATCCTCTGCATCGTCGGCGACTGGTACGTCGAAGTCGGCCAGATGGACCTGGCGCGCCAGAACTATCGTGCCGCCGTCGCCATCGCCGAGCGCAAGCTCGGCAAGAACAGCCTCGCCGCCATCGAACCGTTGCGCGGGTTCGCATCGAGCTACACGCGCGAGATTGCGTTGTCGTTCTTCGGGCTGTCGCCGCGGGTCGACCGGCTGGGCAATCTCGATCCGAATGCGCACGTCGAAGGCGAACCGATGAATCCCCGCTATCTCAGCGGCGAAGGCGAACGGGCGCTGGCGCGGGCGCTGCAGGTCGTGCAGGCGAATCCCGATGCTTCATTGCCGACGGTGATGGGTACGCTGCTGCAGGCCGGCGACTGGTTCGTGATGAAGCTGCAGCCCGAGAAGGCGATGCCGTATTACGAACACGCCGCGCAGGCGCTCGCAACGGCCGACCCGACGCAGGCCACACCCGAGATCAACGCGGCACTGAGCTTCCCCGTGCAGATCTTCTACCCGACGCCGCCGATCGCAACGCGCAATCTCAATCGTCCCGCCACGGAGACTGTCGATCACTTCGTACTCGACGGTGACCGATGTCGTCGTGACCGACAAGGACGCCAACGAGCGCCAGGTCGGACAGGTCGTCGACGCACTGCGCGCCGCGCGTTATCGCCCGCGCTTCGTCGATGGCAAGCCGGTGGCGACGACCGCCGTGGGCTATCGACAGGTGTTCAAGACCCGCAGGGAGGCGAAGGACGGGGAGTAGGAGGAAGGCACAGAGTCACCCCTCGTTGCGATAGAACCCGATCTGCTGCTTCCCGAACTCCACAGCCTCGGCGAGCGAAACCCCGTACGGCGTGAGATAGCCGATCCACTGTGGATCCCGGATGAACAGGTCGATGTCATCGCTCAGCCGGTGATGCAACGACAGCATGAGTCGGGTGCCGCCGCCCAGAAGCGGATGCAGCGCGAAGCCCGCGGTCCGGCTCACGTCTTCGACGAGGCGGGTTTGCACGGCGACGCTGCCACAGGTCATTCCGTCCTGAAAATCCTCGCTGAGCAGGATCGAGCAGTCCTGCAATTGGCATTGTGTATTTTCCGATGACGGGTATGCGAAGCAGTCCTGCGCCCGCGGGAGCTTCAATCAGACCAGCGATTCGGGCACGACCGGATCGGGCTGCTTGGATTCTTGCCTGGTTTCGTCCGCGCCTTCGGTCGATTCTTCCGCCGGTTCCGCGGGGTTGGTTTCAGGTTGTTGAACAGCAGGAGGCGCGGGCGCATCGGTGGCTGCAGGAATGCCGATCGGCGGCAGCACCGGCGTGTCCGGCACGGCGGACTCCGGCAACAGACCGCGCACGATGGCCTGATCGCGGAATTCCACGGCGAGCTTGGCCCCGGCATCGCGCAGCGCCAGTGCGGTGGCCTGCGTGAGCGGTTCGTCGCTCGCAATGCCTTGCGAAGGCGCGGTGCCGTAACCGGTGAAGCCCCAGGAATCTGCGAGGCGGCCGTCCGGCGTGTAGACGTTGATGCGGTACTTGATGCTCACCGCGTAGAACGGCGAGCCGGCATCGCGCGGCGTGACGAAGGCGTATTCCTCGACGGCAGGTTCCAGCACGGCGCGCACGTCGGCGCCGGCCTGCGGCACGGCGTTGACGTCGTCGACGACGATCACGCGCTCGAACATGGCGTTGAGCAGGCGCATGAGGCCGTCGGTCTGCGCCTTGCCGAGATCGATGTGCCAGTCGGTGCCCGAGCGTTCTTCGTCATGGGCGAAGGTGGAGAATTCCTGCGGTACGTGGACCGCGACCGCGACCGGAATCTTTACGACCAGGGGCGTCGGAATGTTCGTCGTCGCGACCAGTTTCACCGGTCCGCAGGCTGCGAGGCACACCAGTGACAGAGTGGCGAGTGCAGCGGCGAGTGATCGGCCGAGTCTGTGCCCTGTCGTGGCTGCCCCCTCCCTGCCCTCCCCCGCTTCGCGGAGGAGGGAAAGAACAGTTGGAGTGGGGGCGATCATGCGTGCAATGTTCATCGTCGTTGCTCTATGGCTGTTGCATCGCTGCCTGCAGGGCCGGCAGATCGCCCGGTTCGAGCGGCCCCGCCGCCGCATCGCCGACCCGGAAGGGCGAAGGACGCCGTTGCGGATCGTCGAGACCGACGAAGGTACCGCCGTTCTTGGCACATAGTATCCGCATCAATGTCGCGAAGCGGATGCTCGTGTATTGCGGCGCATCGGGCCGCACCGGAAAACCGATGGCGTGAATGCGCACCCGGCGCTCGCCGGTATCGTCGGCGCGATTCAGCACGTCCACGCTCTTGACCACTGCGTCGATCGACGGGCCGGTGAACTCGTCGCCGAACACGTAGATGCTGATCTTCTTGTCCTTCGAATAGTAGGTGCGGATCGCCTCGACGATGCCTTCGATGGGACTGGAGTTCGAGAACGCATTCCAGTTGCGGATGCGATCGATCACGATCTTGCGCTGCGCCGGCGTGTCGGGAATCCACTTGCCGCGATAGCCCGAGAACATGTAGCCGCCCTCGTCGTCCATCACCTGGAAACCCTTCACCTTCGGATACAGGTTCAGGGTCTCCTCGACTTTCTGGATCAGCAACGGCCACGCGTAGTTGACCATGCTGCCCGAGGTATCGACGACGAAGATGATGTACTCGCTGTCCACCGGGATGCCGCCGACCGCATCGTCCTTCTTGCGATGGAAGCCCTTGCCCAGCACGCGCTTCATTTCCTCGGTCAGCGATTGCTGCGCGGAGGCGAGCTTGCCTTCCAGTGCATTGGCGACGTCGGCTTCCTTCTTCGAGGTCTGGTACTTGCCGCGGATGTCGCTCAGGTCGCCGCGCAATCGCGCGATCTTGGCCTTCTCTTCCGACAGCTGTTCCTGCTGCGCCTTGAGATCGCGATTCAGGATCTCGCTTTGCCCCGCGATGTCGACCAGTTCGTCCTGCAGCTTGACGATCTGCTCTTCCAGGTTCTCCTGCGACTTCTCCGCCTCCGGCGACTTCATGTCGCTCAGGACGAGCAGCAGCACCACCGAACCCAGGCCGCAGGTGATGCAGTCCAGGAACGAGATGCTGAAGATCTCGGTTTCGCGGCGGGCGTTACGGCGGGACATGGGAGATACCAAGCGATAGGCGACAGGCGACAGGCGACAGCAAGAAGAAGAGCGAAGCCCTTCTGGCTGTAGCCTGTCGCCTGTAGCCCGTCGACCTCCTCATGGCCAATCCTTCGCCGGACTGATGAACGATCCGCCGGTGCGACGCGAAGCAAGCCAGAAGGCGCTCGGCGCGGAAGGATCGCCTTCCATCGGCATCAGGATGACGTTGAGCGGCACGGCCTTCGGATATTTCGCAATGGCGCGCTCGAAGAACTTGAGGCGGTCGTCGCCGTCGACGGTCTTCTTGATCAGCGGCGCACTCGTGCCCTGCGTCGGCAGACCGTCGGTGATCAGGATGACGTTGTCGGGCTTGGGGTTCAGCGTATTCATGGCGATGAAGGCGTTCTCGAGACTGGTGCCGTCCTTCGGCACGGTCTTGCGCAGCGCGGTGAGCGCTTCGTTCAATGCGTTCGGATCGTTGACCTTCAGCCACTTGCCGGCCGAGCCTTCGGTGAGCGGCCAGGTCTGGGTGTTGAAGGCATAGATCTGGAATTCGCTTTCCAGCGGCAACTGCGCGGCGAGCCAGTCGACCGTCGACAGCGTGCGCCGCCATTTTTCCGACAGCAGCTTGCGCGATTCGGACATGTTGCGCATGCGCAGGACGTTGACGACAGTCTCATCGAGCATGCTCGCCGACGCGTCGACCATGATGAGGATATGCGAGCCGCCGACGCGCAGGCCGGTGAGGTACTGACGGTCGCCATCGCCGGTGAAGCCGCGCACGCGGGTGCCGGTCGTATCGGCACGTTCGCTCGCGCCTTCCAGGCGGCGGTTGCCTTCCTCCAGCGCCTTGAGATCCGCCTTCAGCCGCTCGATCGCTTCGCGGCGCGACAGCGTGTCCTTGTCGGCATCGGCGAGCTGGACTTTCAGCTGTTCGGTTTCGCTCAGGACACGCTCGCCCATGCCCTCGGTACGGACTTTCTCGGCTTCCGTCTGGGTCATGGAGTTCTTGAGCACGACCAGGTTCTGGTACCCCTCCAGCACCTGTTCTTCGAGCTGCGTCACTTCCGATTGCAGCGCGCGCGATTCAGTCGCGGCGCGCAGTCCGCCCTTGGCATTGATCAGCACGTAGACCAGCACCACCGACCCGAACGCGCAGGTGATGCAGTCGAGAAACGACATGCTGAAGACTTCAGTCTTGCGGCGCGCCATCGTCCTGGACCAGTTGAATCATGTCGAGCGTGACGCCCGGGGTTCCCAGTCGCAACTTGTCGCCGACCGTGAGGATGCTCTGGCCGACGACCCGTTCCTCGTTGACGTACGAGCCATAGGTGCTGCGATCTTCCACGAGTACCGAGCCGTTGCGGCGCACCAGCAGACAATGCGCGCGCGACACGCCCGGCGCCGCACTCGGCAGCACCAGCGAGCGTCCCGGCGGCGGCGACCAGCCGATCGCGAGCGGCGCATCGGAAATGCGCCAGGCACGGCCCTGGAACAGCACATGCGTCGGCCGCAGTTGCGGCGGCGTGCTTTCGTACTCGACCGTGGTATTGCCTTCCGCCCGCGCCACCGGCAACTGATATACGAGCGCCAGCGATTCCGGTGCGCGTTGAATCGCCTGTCGATGCAGCAGCGCACCCAGCGCCGCCGCGCCCTGCGGCAGTGATTGCACCGAGCAATCACGCAAGGTCGCGAACCGGTCGAGCAGTCCTGGCAGTGCGGCCACGCGATGTGACACGCGCAGTTCGATCGGCAGGCCGGCGACGCGCGCGTCCTGCACGAGCTTCACGAGTTCGGCGTAGTGAGGTTCCGCCGCAGTGACGAACTGCGCGCGCGTGAGTTCGATTTCCAGCGGCCGGTCGCCGAACTGCAGCGCCAGCGTGATCGACTCGCTGTCGATGAGCTGGTCCAGCCACTGCGGGAGCTGGTTCAGCAGGCGCTGTTCGCTCGCCGCATCGTGCAAGGGGTCGAAGCGCGTATTGCGGACGAAGGCCTCGGCGATCATCTGCATCCAGGTCTGCTGCAACGCCGAGAGGCCGCGGCGCGGCGCGATTTCGTAGCGGTTGCGCTTCAGGCCATTGCCGGCGTAGTCGAGCGCGGTGAGCAAGGCCTGATGCAGTTCGAGATCGAGATGCAGGATGCGCGCAGGGGCCGCTTCGAGACTGCACGCCGCCAGCGCGGCATCGACGACGCCGGCGACACGCACGCCGGTTTCGTTGATCACGCCGAGCAGCAGGCCGAGCTGTTCGCGCGAATAGCCCGCAGGCACGGCCAGCAATACGCCATCGGCGTCGGACTTGTAGGGATCGAGCAGTGCACTCGCCTGTGCAAACGCGGTGTCGGCGGTGGTCCGCACCAGGCGCGACGGCCGCACCAGCGGCTCGGTGCTCAAGCCGCGCCAGAAGTTCGTCTGCGCCAGCAGCGGCTGCAGCCGCAGCTTCGGTGCTGCCGCATCGCCGGTGAGCGTCGCGCCCTCTTCGAGCACGGCGACGCCGGGAGCGACGGTCAGTACGGTCGCGGCTTCGTCGCGCTGCTGCGCGAGCGTCAGGCCAGCGTCGATGAGTTCTAAAGAAAGCATGAGTGACGAGAGTGACAAAAGTGACGAAGGTGACGGAAGTCGGGAACGAAGAGTAGCGACGCCGCCAGCACCGGGATGGCTTTACGGATTCTCGTGACTCTCGTCACTTCCATCACCTTCGTCACTTGCTTTATCTCACCTGCATGTGCCGGATCAGCCGCTGATCGATCCAGTGATCCGTGTCGTGCACGAGCTGTTCCTGCGACTGCTGCAACTGGTGCAGGAAGAACATGAGCACGATGGTGAGCGACAGCGCGACGAAGGTGGCGTTGAAGGCGATACCGAGGCTCGATGTCACGGACGTGATGTCGCCGCTGACGGCCTGGTTGGCCTGCAGCAGCGCATCGCCGATGTGACGCACGGTGCCGATGAAGCCGATGGCCGGAATCGCCCAGGCGATGTAGCGGATCATGGCAAGACTCGAATCGAGCCGGTCGGCTTCGGAATCGCAGACGGCGCTGGAGGTTTCCGCGGAGTCGCGGATGCTGCGCGTTGCCGCGAAGCGATCGAGCGTGCGCTGCAGGGCGCGCACGACCAGGCGCGACTTGTCTTCCTCGGGCAGGGATTCGAGCTGTCGCGCGTAGTCCTTCGCATCTTCGGGCAAGACCTTGATGCCCTCGGGCACGTGGATGAGATCGCGCTCCAGGAACTTGCGTTCGCGCCGCACCAGCACGGCCTTGTAGCCGATGATCAGCATGGCCCAGACGAAGTGCATGATTTCGAGTTCCTGTTCGAAATCCTTGATCACCAGGAAGAAGGAACGCTTCGGCACGTAGGTGCGGTCTTCCTTCATGTGCTGCAGTTCCAGCTGGGTGATGGCTTCGCCCTGCGGGCGGATCCACGCCACGTACGTCGCGTGCACGGCCATGAGCGTGAAGATCAGCGCGAACAGCGTCCACGCGAACTCGCTCGGGTACGTGAAGCCGCGGCGCTGGCGCGGAGGAGTCGCTGTTGCTGTGACCATGAGTGTCTCGATGCTCAGATGTCGATCGGGAAGGACACGTCGAAGTCGGCGCGTACCTGCTCGGAGGGAATGAAGCGCTGCGGCGAGCCTTTCGCGGCGGTGCCTTTGTC
>NZ_DAINNK010000027.1:0-21246 GCF_036735925.1 Povalibacter sp. | reverse complement strand
CGCAGGAAGGATTTCATGGTCATGTGCTCCGCATCATTCATTCGACGTACCGCGCCACTCTGAAACCGACATCATTGCGCGGTCCGTCGCCGAAATCGCGCGCCGAGAGCCGCAGGTCGGTCACGCTCGCCTGTTTCCAGCTCGATCCGCGGATGACGTGATTGCGGCCCTGCGCCGGGCCCATGGGATCGACCTGCACCTGCGTGCCGTCGACGCTGACGGTGTAGTAGTCGTGCGCCCATTCGGCCACGTTGCCGCCCATGTCGTACAGGCCGAGCGTGTTGGGCGGGAATTTGCCGACAGGCGCGCTGACCGCGAAGCCGTCATCGTAATCCGGAACGATGTCCTGCAACACCACGCGCGCGGTGTAGTCGGCGTAGTTGCCCGAGGCCGCGGCGACGGGCAAGGCATCGCCCCAAGCATAACGCAGGAATTTTCCGCCGCCGGCGTAACGCGCTGCCCATTCCCATTCGGCATCGGTCGGCAGGCGATAGCCGTTGGTCATCGGATTGGCGGGCACGAGCGAGTCGCCGTCCTTCACGTAAGCGGGCTTGAGCCCTTCCTGCTCCGACAGCCAGTTGCAGTAGGCCGCGGCCTGTTCCCAACGCAGGTTCACGACGGGCTGATTGTCGAGTTCCAATGTATTCGGCGGCACGATGCCGGAGCGGTGATCGCTCTTGAAACGCTTGAACTCCGCATTCGTCACTTCGCGCACGCCGAGATAGAACGCGCGTTTGAACTCGACGTCGCGCTGCGCTTCGTTGGCACGACGGCCGGGCTCGCGACGCGGACTGCCCATGGTGAAGCGGCCGAGCGGCATCAGCTTCAGTTGCTGCGACACCTTCGTCGATACGACGGCAGGCGTGGCCGCAACGCGCGTCTGTTCGGCGGTCAGCAGGGTCGTTTCGACGACCTGCGGCAAGCCCGGCCGCGGCGTCACCGTCGTCTTGAAATCGACGAAGCCCGGCTTGCGCACGATGAGTTCGTGCGTCGTGGCCACGAGCCGCAGGGTCTGATTCACGGCGCCCGCGGGTCTGCCGTCGACGAGGATCTGCGCATCTGCCGGTTGCGCGCGCACGGACACTTCGCCGAACACGCCGGTGAGCGCGACATTCACGCTCTGTTTCTCGCCGGAACGCAGCGTCACTGCACGCGTCGCCGACTCATAGCCCGGACGGGTGAAGACGATGGACTGGGCGATGTCCGGACGCACATCGATGTCGAGCGGCGTCTGGCCGCGATACACGCCGCTGATGGAAACGCTCGCGCCCGACGGTTCCGAGCGCAGCGACAGCCGGCCATCCGGCAGGCCGAGGCGCACGGGACCGACGTTCATCGCTTCGTTTGCCTTCACCTGGATGTCCGTGGTCCACGGCTTGAAGCCATCGAGACGGACTTCGAGCGGCTGATTGCCTGCGAGGACTTCGGTGGTCAGCGGCGTCGTGCCGCGGACTTCGCCGGCGATGGCAACCTGCGCGCCCGCCGGTTCGGACGTCACCGTGACATTCGCCCACGCCGGCACCAGCGGCGCAGTGAAGGTCTGTTTCTTGCCGAGCCCTTCCACCTCGACCGTGCCGCTGAACGGCTGATAGCGCGGCGCGTTGATCGCAATCGTGTGACTGCCCGGCGCGAGTTCGAATTCGCCGGGTGCCGCCGCGCTCTCCTTGCCATCGATCGACACCTGCGCGGCGACCGGCACGTCGATCTGCAGGGTGCCCGGCAGTTTCGCGAGCGACAGCGAGAACTGCTGATTCGCGGCGTCGGTGACTTTGATCTTCAGTTCTGCCGGCGTGTAGCCCTGCTGCGTGGCGCGCACGGTGTAGTCGCCCGGACGCAGCATGTACCGGCCGCCGACCGGCACAGCGGGCAATCCGCCGTTGATCGCCACCTGCGCCTGCTGCGGATCGGTCACGACGCCGATCGATGTCGCCGTCATCAGGAACCAGAGCACGCCGGCCGCGAGCAGCGCGATGAGCGCAAGCACGATGCGCCCCGGCCTGATCGTGAAGCCGCGACGCTGTCTGGTGCTTTCGGAGGCGCGGAAGCGCACGGCCGCGATCGGCTCGGCTTCGGCATCGCTGTCGCCGCGCAGTCGCGCGTCCTGCGAAATGATGGGCGGCGCGGTGATGTTGCCGGCGCTGCCGTCGTCGACTTCGATCGTGCGCTGCGCGCGTTCTTCGACGATGCGCAGGCGCGCAGCGCCAAGATTCACGACGTCACCGGCCTTGAGCCAGGTGGACTGCGTGACACGCAGGCCGTTGTGCAGCACCTCGGCGCCTTCGGCCGGCTGCACGAACAGCTGGTCTTCGTGCACGCCGATCCAGGCTTCGACACCGGCCGGGCGTCCGGCCAGCACGATCAGACTGTCGGCGCCGCCGAAACCGAGCGGAAAATCGGCAGGGCCGAAGCGCCGCTCGCCCTGCGGCTCGCGCACGACCAGTGATTCTTCCTGCCAGGCGCTCGCGTTCAAATTTTCTCCTCGCAGCGGACCACGACGGGCTGCAATGCCGCACCGGGAGTCACGTTGATCTCGCGTCGCACGTCGCGATAGCCGGGACGCGTGCCGACGACGGTGTAGCTCCCCGGCGCGAGTTCGAGCGAGCGTTGCTCGAACGCACCCAGTGCACCGACGCGGTAAATCGTGATCTGCGTGAGATTGTCGGACTGGATCGCGATCTGTACGGGCGTTTCGGAGCGCGCCAGCCAGTCGCGCAACGTGGCGATCTGCTGCTTGAGCGCCGGCCCGGGCGCCGCGATCGACTGCGCGCGTTCGAGGGTCTGATGCGCCGCGCTGCGCACCGGGGCGCTGAACAGGCGCTCCGGCTGCGTCAGATACAGTTCGAGTTGCTCGTTGAGGTCGGCACGCGGCTGCGTGCGCGCGATGCCTTCATTCCCAAACGCGACGGTCGAATCGAGCTGCGCGACGGACTGATATTCCTTGAGCGCCTCGGCCCAGCGCTCTTTCGCTTCGAACTCGCGTGCGGCATCGAGCTTCGCGGCGATCGAGCGCGTGTTTTCTTCCTGCTCGATCTGTTTCAGGGCCTGCGCCACTTCGGGCGAGCCCGGACGGATGCGGCTCGCCGCTTCGAACGCCGAACGCGCCTCGGCATGGCGGCCGGCGGACAAGGCGCTGAAACCGCGCGCCATGTTGCCGGCGAAGGCATCGCCAGCAACCCGGGCGCCGACACGCGCCAGACCGTCAGCGGCGCGCGGTGCATCGGCATCGAGCTTCAGCGCCTTATTGAAGGCTTCTGACGCGCCGGCGGCATTGCCTTCGCGCTCCAGCCGTTCGCCCGTGGTGACCAGCGCGAGCACTTCATCGAGCGTGCCGGCGCGTTTGAGTCCGCGCGTCGCCGCGGCATTGCCGGGTTCGACTTTCGCCGCGAGTTCGAAGGCTGTCTTCGCATCGCCGGAACGGCCTTCGGCAAGCGCCTTGCTGCCCGCCGACAGTTCGCGCGCCAACACTTCGCCGGCGCGTTTTTCAAGTACGTCGAGCAAAGGTTCGATGGCGGAGAAGTGCTGGCCCGCCGTCACGTATTCGCGCGCGGCGAAGTCCTTGTCGCCCGCAGCAAGTTCGTCGGTCGCCTGTTTGAATTCGGCGCCGCCCCATTGATCGACGGCGCGGGTGCGGAGTTTTTCGAGTCGCGGATCGATCGCGGCGCGCAGATCCTCGGCCTGCTGCTTGGCGCGTGCGAGCGTGGCGAAGTCGAGTTCCTTCTTCGCAGGCGGCGCTTCTTCTTCCTTCGGCTTGGCAGCCGTCACGGCCTTCGCCGGCTCGGCGGTGGGGAACCAGCGCGGCAGCGCGAAGAAAACGATGCCGACGCCGACGATGCCGGCCACCAGCGCGGCAGCGCCGAGCCCGCGACGAAAACCCTGACGCCGTAGATCGTCTTCGCTGCGACTCGCCGCATCGGGCCGTCGCCACTCGCTGCGCAACGGCTCGCCCTGCGCGACCGGCGGACGGATCGACGGCGGCGTCACGGCAGGACGCGCGGCCGGCGCATTGACGATGCTCACGGCCGGCAACGCGGCGAGCGCGGCCGACAGTTCATTCGCGATGCTGTCCATGTCGGCGGGACGATCGCCGGGCGACTTCGCCAGGCAGCGATCGACGAGTTGGGCCACGGCGGCAGGAACCGACGTCAGCGACTTCGGCGCTTCGTCGCGGACCTTCTCCGGCGTCGCCTCCGGATAGAACGGCGGATAGCCGGACAGCAGTTCGTAGAGCAGCGCGCCGAAACCGTAGACATCGTCGCTGGCGCTCGCCGGCTGTCCGTCCATCTGCTGCGGACTCATGCTGAAGGGCGAACCGCGGCCGGCATTCGCTGTCGGCATTTCGGCCAGCGCGAGCGCGATGCCGAAGTCCGTCAGCTTCGGGATGCCATCGGAAGTGAGCAGCACATTCGCCGGTTTGACGTCGCGATGCACGAATCCGCTGCGATGTGCATGCGCGAGCGCCTGTGCCACCGGAATCGTGACCCGCAGGATCTCGGCACAACCGCGACCGCGCCAGGAAGTCAGATCGCCGCCCGACACGTATTCCATCGCGATCCAAGCGTGTCGTGGCGAGCGATACAGACCCTCAACCTGAAGGATGTTTGGGTGTTCGAGCGTCTTGAGACGCGAGGCTTCGCGATGCAGGGCCGCGATGGCGGCGACGTCCTGCATCAGCTCATCGGCGAGCACCTTGACCGCCACGAGACGTTTGCGTTCGTTGTCCTGCGCCAGCCATACGTGGCCACTGCCGCCTGACCCGAGGGCGCGGACCAATACGAACCTTGCAGAGAGCTCCTGCCCGCTTTCCAGCATGCTGAGATTCTAGAGAGGACCTGGTGACGGAAACTATCGTGTGCCACCGCCGTTGCTTGCGGAGGCTGCGGGCTGCCCGGCAGCGACGGGCGCCACTGCAGGAAGACCTGTCTCGTTCTCGTAGAGTTCCTTGAGCAGCCGGCGCCACTCCTGGAACTGCTCTTCCGCGGTGCCGCGCAACTGCAGCGTCCGGCCCTCGACCTCGACGACCATCGGCTGCACCTCCGCCTGGAAGGATTCGCCGAGCTGCTTGAGGGAATCGGAGTGCATCTTCACTTCCGAACCCTTGTCGAAACCGCTCTTGACCGCGTAGGCGCCGCCGAAGACGGCAGCCGTCGCCGCGGCCTGTCCGACGTAGGTATTCGACTGCGTGCCCATGACGAGGCCGCCGATGATCGCGGCGGCGCCGAGGAGTTTGCGTGTGGTGGCCGAGCGCTGGGCTTCGTCCTGCGCTTCGATTTCGTCGTGGCTGTAACGACGCCAGTTCGTGTACGACTCGGACATGTTGTCCGCGAACAGCGCGTAGTGTTCGTTGACGGTGTCGAGCAGCGCGTAGTCGCGTTCACGAATGCGATCCATGCGCGCGATCATGGGATCGTCGCTGGCAGGCAGCCGCACCACCTGGTACGTGCCCTTCTTCTTGTCGACGACCAGGAAATCCTGGAACGCATACGGCGCCAGATCCTGCGCGAAGCGCAATTCGGAGACGTTGCGGACGGTCTGCAGATCCGTCGCCGCGAGCGTCTGGCGATACGCCAGCATGTCGTTGGCAAGCTGCGAGTACAGATTCTGGAAGGGATCGCGCGGCTTGCCGGAGGTGTCCTTGTAGGAACGCGTGTCGGCGAGCTGTTCGTATTCCTTGCGGAACCAGACCCGGCCGCTGGCATCGTCCACCGTGACATCGAGCCGCAACTGCATGCCGGTCGATTCGAGGATCTTCGCGGACACGCGCACGTCGAGCGCATCGTCGTCCACCGGAACGACACGCACCTGGCCCCACTGGCCGGAGCCTTCGAGCGTGTTGCGCACCTGCATGGCGAGGTAACGCGCCTCGGCCTTGCGCACGTCGGGGAAGATGCGTTCCTTCTCGCGCTTCTTCTCATCCTCCGGCACGTTCTCGTCGAACAGGCGCACACCGACGTCGAGCAGCTGGTCTTCCGGAATTTCCGCCGCTGCCTGAATGGCGTTGACCCGCGGCTGAGGTCGCGTCTCGTGCGTCACGCAGCCGCTGCAAGCCAGTGCCGCGAGGGCCAATGCTGCGAGAGCGAGGGGCGGCGCGAGCCGCTGCCGGGAGATCTGTCGCAAGGATCCGTTCATTGCATTCAACTCGACTTCGTCCGGA
This sequence comes from Povalibacter sp., assembly GCF_036735925.1. Classification (NCBI taxonomy): domain Bacteria; kingdom Pseudomonadati; phylum Pseudomonadota; class Gammaproteobacteria; order Steroidobacterales; family Steroidobacteraceae; genus Povalibacter; species Povalibacter sp. The sequence continues at coordinate 15,095 of NZ_DAINNK010000027.1, read as the reverse complement.
TCAGCTTCCCTTCTTGTACAGCCGATATTCCTGCCAGAGCTTTTCGCGCAGCTCCGGATCGGTTTCCGCCATTGCCGCTTCACGCAGCTGTCGTGCCACAACGTCGTCGTCGCTGCCGTCCGGGATATCCGCAGGCACGGTGTTGGGACCACCACCGCCCTTCGGACCGCCGCCGCCGACACCGCCACCGCCACCGCGGCCGCTGCCTTCGGAGGCGGAACCTTGTCCGCCCGCGCCCTGGCCGCTGCCCTGACCTTGACCCTGACCCTGGCCTTGGCCCTGACCTTTGCCATTGCCATTACCGTTGCCGTCGCCCTGGCCGTCGCCTTCTTCGCCGGATCCCGAGTTGCCGCCGGCACCGGCCGAATCGCCCGCACCTGCCGCCGAACTGCTGCCATTGCCCGAACCGCCGCGGCCGGCGCGCTGGCCGGCGATGACGGCCTGTTCATCGCGGATCTGACCGTCGAACACACCGAGTGAAATGTCGAACTGCTTGTCGATGTGAGCCATGCGTTCGGAGGTGGTCATCGGACCGCTGCCGCCCGAGCCGCCGCGGCCACCGGACTGACCCGTGCCGTCCGGCGATCCTGCCGCGCCGCCACCGGCTGCACCGCCGCCCATCGAGCCGCCCGAGTTGCCGCCTCCGCCACCACCGCTCGGCGTGAAAACAGGCGTCACCGCACCGGGCACGCCTGCGGAGACCGTGATGTTCGGACCGCCATTGCTGCCGGTGCCGTCCGCACCGCCGCCGGATGCACCGCCGGCCGAGTCCGCGGCACCGCCGTTGCTCTGACCGCCAGCCGAGCCGTTGGCCGAACCGTCGCTGCCGCCGGCCTGACCATCACCGCCCGCCTGGCCTGTCGAACCGGCGCCGCCCTGAGAGCCATTACCGCCCGACGCAGACTGGGCACCGGCACCGTCCGTTCCACCCTGACCGCCACCGGACGCTCCGCCCTGTGCTCCACCGCCAGCGCCTGCAGATCCACCCCCCGCAGCGTCTGTTCCAGTCCCGGCTGCACCGCCACCCATTTGTGCAGAAGCACCGCCGGCTGCGCCGCCGCTTTCACCTGCGCCACCAGCGGCCCCCGCGGAACCGCCGGCGTTTCCCGCTGCGCCCATCGATCCGCCGGCAGCACCGCTCGCACCACCGGATGCACCTGACGCTCCACCCATGGCGCCGGCTGCGCCGCCCGAGGCTCCGGCCGATCCACCGGCGTTGCCGGACGCACCCCCCCCCGGGGTGGCCGCCCGCCCCCCCGCTCGCACCGGCCTCGCCCCCTGAGCTGCCACTTTTGCCGCCCGACGCACCACCGGAACTGCCGTTACTGCCGCCCGAGGCACCGCCAGCAGCAGTGCTTTGTGCACCGGCCGAACTGCTGCTCGAACTCTGGAAAATACTTTCGTTGGCCGAGGCGCCGCCCGATGCGCCGCCGCCTGCCGTGTCGGCGCTGGTGCCGCCGCTCTGACCACCGGATCCCGAAGCGCCACCCGAACTGCCGCTCGGCAGATCCATGCTGGGTGTCGGAATGCCTACGGACGGCGCGCCGCCGCCGGCTGACGGCAAACCCATCGTCGGTCGGCTGCCGCCCGACGCACCGCCACCGCTGCCGCCGGACTGGCCGCCGCTCTGTCCACCCTGCGCACCGCCCAGTCCGCCATTGCCTTGTGAACCGCCCGATGCGCCGGGCAATCCACCGGATGCGCCGCCCGATGAACCATCGCCACCCGCGCTGCCGCCCGACTGACCGGACGCACCGCCGGAGGAACCCCCCGAGCTGCCACCCGACGATCCACCGGAGGCGCCGCCTTGCGATCCCGACGAACCCCCGGACTGCGCGCCGGGAAGACCACCCTGGGATCCGGAAGAACCGCCTTGCGAACCGCCCATCGAACCGGAACTGCCGCCGGACGATCCGCCGCCTGAGGGCATCGAAGGCATCGATGCCCCGCCGCTCGATCCACCGCCACCACCCGACGATCCGCCCGACTGACCGCTGGAACCGCCGGAGCTGCCGCCGGGCATGCTCGAACTGCTGCCGCCGCTCGAACCGGAAGAGCCAGAGGAACCCGACGAACTGCCGGAAGAACCGGACGATCCACCCGAGGAGCTGGGCATGCTCGGCGACGAAGGCATGCTGGAAGAAGAAGAGGAGCCGGCGCAGCCGCCCATCAGGAATGCGGAGACGGTGCCGATGGCAGTCGCCTGCGCTGCAATCACGAGCAGGCGGTCGATTGCAGGGCTTCTGTTCATCGCATTCTCCGGAAGGGAATCAGGAACTCAGCGACGCTGGCGCCGGCCTGTCGCCGCGGCCTGGCCTAGGGTGCGACCGCCGAGCTGAACGCGCGCTGAGCATTTCCATCGCGCCGGTCACTGTGCCGCCTTGGTCTGTTTCGGCGCGACATCGGGATCGTCGTCGGCACCGACCAGGAACGATCGGAGCTGACCGGCAAGGCGATCGCAGGCCGTGCTCTGTACCGGAGAAATGATCGGAATCGGCGCCACCGCACCGATCATCACCGACGTGCCTTTCACATCGGTGGTCACCGTGCCGGCACTGACGCCGTCACGCAGATCCCACACGGTGGCTTCGTAGTCGGACTGCTTCTCCCACCAGCCGAGGCCGAGACAGCCAGCCCCGCCGGGACCGACCGCACAGGCGATGCTGCCGCCGCCGTCGGTCTTCTGCGTCACGCCGTCGACCCAGACGATGAAGCGAACGCCGAGTGAACTGACCCGCTCGGCGACGCCGGGACGCGACAGGAAGGTGCTGAACGCCTGCGGGTTGACCGGCGCCGTGCTCGGTTCGAGCCAGGGATAGAACGCATCGACGAAGTGATCGTCGGCGAAGACCTGGAAGGGCTTGTTGGCGACGTTGCTGCGCGGACTCATGTCCTTGCCCTTCTTCCTGGCTGCGGCATGCTCGGAAGAGAAAGCTTCGCCGACCAGTTCGCGTTCCAGACAGTCGAGAAATTTGCTCTCGGTGCCGGTGCCTTCGAGATGCGGCTTCGCCAGCAATACCACCGCTTCATTCGAGCTGATGCGCGTGGGTGCGTCGCGGACTTCTTCGATCTTCGCGGTCATGCAGCCCGACAGCGCGAGCGCCGCGCACGCGGCGAGCGTCGCACGAGGCATCGGGGAAAAGACGACGCCGGAAAGCATCGACACGCCCACCCCGGTGCAGCCGGACTTCTCTGATGACATCGCAAACGCTCTCCAGGAATTGAATGACGGATCCGTCCCGAAGCTACGGCTGTCGACTTCTCATCGTCGCTCGAATGTCGACATTCCTAGATCTCGTTCGAGTATACGCCAAGGCCTGTGACGGCAACGCCGGAAAACGCGCACGAATGTTTCGTCTTTGTACAGCGCGCGGCGCTGCGAGATCGCGAACGCTCAGAGCAGCGTCAATTGCTCCGGCCCGATGACCGGCGGCTGAAACAAGGCAGTGTTATGTATGAATCGCTCGCCGGTACGCAGACCGTACTTCTTGCAAGCGGCCTTGAATCGCATGTCGAGAAGGCGGGCGTATTCGCCTTCGCCGCGTTGCCGTACGCCCCAGGCCGAATCGTAGTCGCGCCCGCCGCGCATCGCCTGCATCCGGCTCATCACATGCCCGGCCTTGAGCGGTTCGTGCGCCTGCAGCCATTCGCGAAACAGATCCTTCACCTCGTACGGCAGACGCAGCAGGACGTAGCCGGCCGAACGTGCTCCCGCCTGCGCCGCGGCGGCAAGAATCTTTTCCATCTCCGCATCGGTAAGTACGGGAATGACCGGGGCGACCATCACGCCGACCGGTATACCCGCCCGGGCCAGGGTGGCAATGGCGCGCAGTCGTGCTGCCGGTGATGCAGTGCGGGGTTCGAGGGTGCGTTTGATCTCGCCGCTCAATGTCGTGACGCTGACCAGCGCCAGAACGAGATTGTCGCGGGCGAGCGGCGCCAGCAGATCGACATCGCGCTCGATCATGCTGCTCTTGGTGATGATCGAGAATGGATGTCGATGCCGCGCCAGCACCTCGATGATGCTGCGGGTCACGCGATATTCGCGTTCGATGGGCTGGTAGGGATCGGTATTGGCGCCGATCGTGATCGGCGAGCAGCGATAGGACGGTGCGGCCAGTTCGGCCTCGAGCAGCTTCGCGGCATCCTGCTTGTAGAAAAGCCGCGTTTCGAAATCGAAACCCGGCGACAGATTCAGGTAGCCGTGCGACGGCCGCGCATAGCAATAGATGCAACCGTGCTCGCAGCCGCGATACGGATTGATGGACTGATCGAAAGGAATGTCGGGCGACTGGTTGCGAGAAATGATGGAACGGGCGGGATCCGGTCGCACGATGGTTTCGAGCGGCGGCAGTGGCTCGTCCAGGCTGCCCCAGCCGTCATCGACCGCCTCGCCGCGCACGGACTCGAACCGGCCTTCGGGATTCGAGACGGCGCCGCGCCCGGTGCGCATGACGGGTCGGTTGGGGGAAGCCATGGTCGGATCATACTGGATATAAATCCAGTATCAATCAGCGGACGGACGACTCAGGACACCGCCTGCGGATGCGGCGTCGACGACACGCGACGCGGCGCCTTGAACCGCACTTCCACCTGCGTGCCGCGCTCGGAACTGATCTTCAGTTCGCCATGGAGCTGGCGCACGAAGGCATCGATCAGCGAGCGTCCGAGTCCGGCCGTTTCGGCGCCCGCCCCGGTATCGAAACCGCGTCCGTTGTCGCGCACGCACAGCAACAGGATCTCGTCCGACTCGCGCTGCACGATCACCTCGATGAGGCCGTGCTCGGCGCCGGTGAAGGCGTGCTTGTAGGCGTTCGTGATCGCCTCGGTCACCAGCAATCCGAGCGGCACGGCGATATCGGGGCCGATCACTTCATCCGGCGCATCGACGGTCAGGTCGACTTCCTGCGTGCCGGGCAGCCCGCCGCGCCGCAGTTCGGCGCACAGATCCTTGAGGAACCAGCGCAGGTCGACTTCCTGCAGGTTCTCCGATTCGTAAAGTCGGCGATGCAGCGTCGCGAGTGCGTTGATGCGGCTGCGCGCCTCGGCGAAGGCCGCTTCGGCGCGCGGATCGCGAATGCGTCGCGCATGCAGGTTGAGCAGGCTCATGACGAGCTGCAGATTGTTCTTCACCCGGTGATGGATCTCGCGCACCAGGATTTCCTTCTGCGCCAGCGATTCGCGCAGTTCCGACTCGCGCGACTGGATCGTGTCCGCCATGCGGCTGAAGGTTTCGCCGAGGCTGCGGATTTCTGCCGGCGCGGCTTCGGCGCGCTCCGGACGCACGCTGTGTCGCCCTGCTGCGTAGGCCGAGGTGATGCGTTCCAGATAGGTGATCCAGCGCACGACCAGGTGTTCGATACCGAACCACACGACGGCGATGGCCAGCGCCCACATGAGCAGCGGCGTCAACACGCCCCACGCCACCTGCAGCGCCAGCGGCCCCATCGCGGCGAGCATGGGCGTGCCGAGAATCACGAAGATGCGGCCTTCGAGCAGCGGACTGATGGCGTACAGGCGCCAGGTGCCGTCACGACCGCGTGCCGTGAACGTCTGGGTACGCGCACGCAAATGCTGGTCGATGAGATCCGCGGCGGGCAGACCTTCGAGCAGCAGCGGCGCGGGTTCGGTTTTCGACGTGATCGGATCGCCCTTGCTGTCGAGCAGCGCCAGCGCCGTATCGCCCGACGCGGCGCGCTGATAGCGACGCGTCACCCAGTCGAGCCCGATGATGAGTGCGACGGAACCGTCGATGACGCCCTTGTCGTCGACCAGCGGCACGGCCGTCACCATGCCCCACTCCTCCAGCCAGCGGCTCTCCACCAGATCGCTGACCACGAAGGCGTCGCCGGACATCACGTCGCGAAACCACGGCTCGTCCGCCACGGTGATGACGGCCTTCATCGGCCCGGAACTGCAGGTCATGACACCCTGCGCATTCACGACCGTGGCGCCGGCGTACTGATCCAGTCCGCCGATGGCGCGCTGCAATGCGCGCCGGCACGCGGCTCCCTGCCCGGCGCGCACATCCGGATGCGCGGCGAGACTCGTCAGAATCTCGCGCGACGCGGAGATCATGTTCTCTTCTTCATTCGCCGCGAGCTGCGCCGCCTGCGCCAGGTTCTGCTGCAGGTAACGCACGCTGCTGTTGTAGCCGGAGACGGCCTGCAGCACGGCCAGCACGCCGGGAGCGAGCATGGCAATGCCAACGATCAGCACGAGCCGCGGACGCAGCCCGGCGTTGCGCCCCCACCAGCGACGTGGCGCAAGGCCGAGCTTGGAATGCTTCATGGGGCGGCGGCTCGAAGCAGCGCCGGGAAATCAGGAAGCTTTGGCGCGGGCCGCCGCGGGCGAGACGCTGTTGCCGTCTCCGCGGTCGCCGAGCCGGTCCGTCACGTGCGCCGCGTCTTCGCCGAGCAGTTCGATCAACCGGTCGCGGGCGCGCGCGATGCGGCTCTTGATCGTGCCGACGGCGACCTGGCACACATCCGCCGCTTCTTCATAAGAGAGGCCCGTTGCGCAGACCAGCACCAGCGCTTCGCGCTGATCGTGCGGCAGTTGCTGCAGCGCGCGGTTGAGGTCGCGCAGATGCAGCCGCGCATCGTGAACCGGCGCGACGGACAGCTGCGCCGCGCAGACGCCTTCGGGATCTTCCACTTCGAACTTGCGATGACGCAGTTCCGAGTAGTAGCAGTTGCGCAGAATCGTGAACAGCCAGGCCTTCAGATTGCTGCCCGACTGGAACTGGTTGCGATTGGTCCATGCCTTGAGCACGGTGTCCTGCACCAGATCGTCGGCACGCGCCGGATCGCCGCAGAGCGAACGACCGAAGGCGCGCAGTGCCGGCAGCAACGCCGTGACCTGGTCGAGAAAGGGATCGTGAGCGTCCATGAAGCATTTCACGAGCCCGCTCAGGACCCGCGCTCCTTGTCTTCCAGCTGCTTCAGGAGTGCCTTGAATTCGTCGGGCACCGGTTCATCCATGACTTCGGTAAACATGCGGCGCAGCCGGTTGCCCAGCCATTCCGGCACCTGTTCGCCGGGAGCATCGCCTTGGCCTGGGGTGGCCTGTTCTGGCTTGATTTTGTCACTCATGATCATGGCTGCTGAGGGTGGGCGCATCGCCGGCACCGATGTTGGTTCTCTTCGACAGGATGCCCAGCAACGCCGCCGGCGATGAAAAGTTCCGGGTGCGCGGGAACCTTTGTACCACTTCATACATAGTATCGGGCACGTCGCGCGGCCCGGCCGCGTGCACGCGACAGTCTCCGTACCCTCAGCGATAAAGAATGATGGAGTAGCTCCTATGGCCCTGGCTCACGCGATTGCCGAGCATCTGCCTTATTTGCGCCGCTACGCCCGAGCGCTGGCCGGAACGCAGCAGAGCGGCGACGCCTATGTACGCGCCTGCCTGGAAGCCATCGTTGCGGATACGTCGGTGCTCGGCGATGACGCATCCCCGCGCGTGGCGCTCTATCGTCTGTTTCATCGCCTGTGGGACACCACGAATCTCGACGTCCGCCCGGTTCCCGGCTCGGGCCCCGTTGCGGCGGACAGCGTGGAAAAGCGGCTGAAGGAATTGACCCCGGCCCACCGTCAGGCGCTGCTGCTGACGGCGATGGAAGGCTTCAGCCCGGCGGACACCGCAACGATTCTCGGTGTGCCTTCCGAGCAGGTGAAGACCATGACCGGCCAGGCCGTCCGCGAGATCTCCAGCCAGCCCAGCATCAATGTGCTGATCATCGAGGACGAGCCGATCATCTCGCTCGATCTGCAAAGCATCGTGCGCGAGATGGGCCACAAGGTCATTGCGACCGCCACGACCCGCGACGAAGCAGTGCGCGAAGCGCGCCGCACCGGTCCCGGCCTGGTGCTGGCCGACATCAAGCTGGCGGACGGCAGCTCGGGGATCGATGCAGTGCGTCAGATCTTGTCGGAAGTGGAAGTGCCGATCGTCTTCATCACGGCCTACCCGGAACGCCTGCTTACGGGCGAACGTCCGGAACCGACGTTCCTGGTGACCAAGCCGTTCGTGCCGGAGACGGTGCGGGTGGCGATCAGTCAGGCGTTGCTGTTTGCGTGAGAAGAAGCGGGCGGCTGGCAACTGGCTGCTGGCGACTGGCCAGAAGCATCAGGATCAGCGACAACCAAAAAAAGGGAGCCGATGGCTCCCTTTTTTTTCCCGAGTCCTGATCTGGCCAGCCGCCAGTCGCCAGCAGCCAGCCTCCCTCCTCACACCGGCGGTCTTCCCCGCATCGCGCCTGCCACCAGCGCCACCAGCGTCAGCACCAGGAAGATGAAGAAAAGGATCTTCGCGATACCCGCCGCAGCACCTGCGATGCTGCTGAAACCCAGCACCGCCGCGATGATCGCGACGATGAAGAACGTAAGTGCCCACGACAACATAACAACCTCCTGCAACCACCTGTTCGGAACACGCTCTGCGACGCAACGCCTCAGCGATTCGCAGGTTCCGGGTGTTTGCCGCAGCGCGTGCGGAAACGATCGGAGCCAGTCTGTCCGGAACCTTGGGTCGACCGTGGACGTTTCGCCGACGAACGCGATCCCCAACGCGATCCATTGAGTACACAACCGACAGCGGAGGATGCCCATGACCCTGAAACCCCTGATGCTCGCCGCGCTGGCCTGCACGATGACCCTCGGCATCGCGGCCTGCGAAAAGAAAGGTCCGCTCGAACAGGCGGGCGAGGAAATCGACGAAGCCATCGACACCGTGAAGAACGGCGGCGAGGAATCGACTGCGAACAAGCTCGACGACGCCGTCGATGACGTTCGCGAAGGCGTGAATGACGCCGCGGACGAACTCAAGAAGGATTGAGAGTCCGCTGCAACGATCCTTCCCCGGGGGAGACGCGCATAGACAGCTGCGATCCAGGTGCCGGCGTGTCCTCCTCCCTTTCATCCCCGCAATTTCTCCACCGGCTGGCGCCCGCCTTCGTCGCACTGCTGTGCTGTGCGTGCGCCGCGCCCAAGGCCCGGCCCGTCGATCCTGCTGCGGCGGCGCCCGCCGTGGTCGTCGCGACCGGTGCGCTGAGCGACGCACGCGGTGAACGTCTCATCGAACGACGCCTCGGCGATGAATACGACGATCCGCACGTCCGCGAACTGATCGATGCCTTCCGGGCCCAGGCGGAGGCGCCGCTGGTCGCCGGCAACCGCGTCAACCTGCTCATCGACGGACCGCAGACCTTGCAGGCGATCCGCAAGGCGATCGAAGGTGCGCAGCACAGCATTCACGTCGAGACGTACATCTTTGCGAGCGATCCCGTCGGCAGCGAGTTTGCAGACCTGCTGATCGCCCGCCGTCGCGCCGGACTTGAAGTCCGCGTCATCTACGACGCCGTCGGCAGCGTCACGACGCCCGGCGAATTCTTCGACCGCATGCGCGAAGCCGGCGTGGAAGTCCGCGAATTCCGGCCGCTCGATCCGGTGCGCACGCCGCTGCCGTGGAAGATCAACAATCGCGACCATCGCAAGATCGTCGTCGTCGACGGCCGCATCGCATTCACGGGCGGCATCAACATCAGCAGCACCTATGAAAGCTCGTCCGCCACGCGGCCGGGGCCGGAAGCCGGCCGCGACGAAGCCTGGCGCGACACGCATGTCGAAATCGTCGGGCCGGTCGCCGCGCAGTTCCAGGCCTTGTTCTTTGCTACCTGGACGCGCGCCGGCGGCAAGGTGGACACGAGAAATCCGCTGTACTTTCCCGCCATCGAACCTGCCGGCGGCGAACTGGTCGCCGCGGTCGCGACCGATGCCGACGACAAGTCCGAAACGCGCATCTACGCGACCTATCTGGAGGTCATGAAACATTCCAGCCGCCGGCTGTGGCTGACCAATGCGTACTTCGCGCCGAACAAGGAAATGCGCCAGGAACTGATCGCCGCCGCCAAACGCGGCGTCGACGTACGGCTGATCGTGCCCGGCTTCACCGATTCCGGCCTGATCCTGCACGCCTCGCGCAGCACGTTCGATGAACTGCTCGCTGGCGGCGTACGCATCTACGAACAGCGTTACGCACTGCTGCACGCCAAGACGGCGGTGATCGATACGGCGCTGTCGATGGTCGGCTCCGCCAATCTCGACATGCGCAGCTTCCTGCACAACAACGAAGTCAACGCGGTGGTCGTGGGGTCGGGCTTCGCGCAGAAGCTCGAAGCGGTGTTCGAACGCGACCTGAAGGATTCGCGCGAACTGGATCTCGAAACGTGGCGCGAACGACCCTTCAGCGACAAGGTGAAGGAGTCCGCGAGCAGCCTGCTGTCGTACTGGCTTTGAGACTCTTCCTGTGGGGCCGGCTTCAGCCGGCCTGGGCTGTAGGTCAGGCTTCAGCCTGACATCTTCAGAGGCCGGCTGAAGCCGGCCCCACAGGAAGAACTCATCCTTCCGGCGGCCCACGCCGGCCGCGCGACCAGTACGCCGACGCCGAAGTCATCACGGAGTTGCCCGCCGTCCTGAGCCTTTTCAGCCAGAGTTTCGCCCAGGCGAATTCGAGACTGAGAATGGCGAGGCCGGCAGGAATGACGACGATGGCGGGACCGGGAAACACGATCATCAGGATGCCGATCAGGACCACCGTGCCGCCGACGACGGCGATGGCGCAGCGACGCGCCCACTTGTAGGTGATCCGCAGCAAGGGCGACACGATGTTCCGACTCCTGGCGTTTCTCTCGTCCGGGTCTGGAATCAACGAAAAAACGTTTCGATCAGTTCCGCCACGGCCGCGGGCTGCTCGTGATGCATCATGTGTCCGGCGCCGGCGACAGTGACGGTTCTGACATCGCGGAAGATCGCCTGCAAACGGTCGGGCGACATTTCGCCACTCATGCGACGCGCCATGTCCGATGCATCGCCGACGACATACAGCACGGGAGCGGTGATGCGCTGCCAGCAGGCTTCGGCCTGCTCGCGCTGATACAGCACGGGGTTCGTTCGTTTGTGTCGCGGATCGGCGCGAAGGTCCACGACCCCGTCCTCGTGCCGCCGCGCCCACGACTGCGCGATGAACCGGATGTGGCTGGCGGGTGTGCGCGGATTGCGGCGCGTCAGCACTTTTTCGAACTGGGCGAAATCGTCGTAGCGCGCGAACGCGGTGCCGCCGCCGATTTCGTCGAGCCATTCGCGATAGCGCAGCGGCGCCTGGTCGGGTTCGGTCCGCGCCAGGCCGAAGCCCTCGAGACTGACGAGCTGACGGACCCGTTCGGGCCGGACACCGGCATACATCAACGTCACATTGCCGCCCATGCTGTGGCCGACCAGACGTACGCGCCGGTCGGGAGCGATCGCGGCGAGGAGCGCGTCCAGGTCGGCCAGGTAATCGGGAAACCAGTAGCCGTCTTCCGGCCATTGGGTACGACCGAAGCCGCGTGCATCGAAGGCGATGAGCGTGCGGTGCTGCGGCAGCGCATCCACGACGAACTGCCACGTTTCGCCGGTATCGCCCCAGCCGTGCAGCAGGACGATGGGATCGGGATCGGTGCCCGCCCACCGGTAAAGCTGGAAATCGAGACCCCGGAGTCGAAGAGTCTCCAGAACGGGAGCGCGTCGGACGACGTAGTTCATGAACGGGCGATGCGGATTCGTGGCGACCGCCTGCACGCCAGCGGTCAGTGAGAGAGGAAAGAGAAAGGGCGCCGGCAGATCGCCCGGCGCCCCTTCATCGACAGCAAACCCGGCAACAACCTCGGACGGCAACCTGAGCGTCGATCACTCGGGAATGCGGACGATGCTGGCCATCACGCCCAGCGAATCGTCGTTCGACGGTTCTGCCGGCGTCGGCTCCGGCGTCGCCTGCACCACGACGGGTGCCGGTGCCTTCGGCGTCTTTTTGCGCGGCTTGGCCTTCGGCCTGGCGCTTGCCTTCACCTTGGCTTTGGCCTTCGCCTTCGCCTTCACTTTGGCTTTGGCTTTGGCCTTGGTCTTGGTCTTTGCCTTCGCTTTTACCTTTGCCTTCTTCTTGCCCTTCTTCTGCGGCGGGCGAACGATGCTCGCCTTGACCTGCTTTTTAGCCTTCTTTTTGCTGGTCTTCTTCTTGCCCGCCTTCTTCTTCGTCGCCATGTGTCACCTCCGGGTCAGTCCCCGTTTCGATCCATGTTGCACAATTGATGGCGTTTAACGCCGCTTTCGATATTACACGCACTGCAGTCGCTGGTGCATGATGCGCGCACAGCACGTGCGCCGCGCATTCCATGACCGACAACGATCCCCACTTCGAGAGCATCGTGTTGCAGGCGCAGGCCTTGGGTCCGCGCGAACGCGCCGACTTCGTGCGCAAGGCATGCGGCGCCGACGAAACCCTGCTGTCGCGCGTGCTGCTGGTGCTGAGCGAGGACGATCCCGCCGCCTGGGATGACCTCGAGGGCGAAGCGCCGACGGGAATCGCCGTCGAACCCATCGAAGGACAGCGACTCGGTCCGTACCGGATCGTGCGCAAGCTCGGCTCCGGCGGCATGGGCGATGTGTACCTCGCCGAACGTGCCGACGAGGAATACCAGCAGCGGGTCGCCATCAAACTGGTCCGCGCCGGTGCGTTCACACCCCAGATCCAGGGACGGCTGCGCACCGAGCGCCAGATCCTCGCCAAGCTGCAGCATCCGAACATCGCCCGACTGCTCGACGGCGGCCGCGCGCCGGACGGCACCCCGTACCTGGTCATGGAATACATCGAGGGCGATCCCATCGATGTCTATTGCGACCAGCGCCGCCTGACGCTGAACGAACGCATCGCGCTGGTCCGCACCGTCTGCGCGGCCGTGCATTACGCGCACCAGAACCTGATCGTCCATCGCGATCTCAAGCCCAGCAACATTCTCATCACGCCCGTCGGCGAGGTGAAGCTGCTCGATTTCGGCATCGCCAAGCTGCTCGATACGCGGCATTCGGCGCATACGCTCGCCGTCACCCACATGGATTACCGGGTCATGACTCCGGCCCATGCGAGTCCGGAGCAGGTGCGCGGCGACACCATCACCACGGCCAGCGACATCTATGTGCTCGGCGTGCTGCTGTTCGAACTGCTGAGCGGTCGCAAACCGTTCCAGCTCATCGGCAGCCGCCTGACCGACATGGAACGCATCATCTGCGAACAGGAACCGCCGCTGCCGAGCGCCATGATCGAACGGGCACGCCAGGAATCGCCCGACGTGCTGGCCTCGATCGTCGCCTGCCGCTCGACCACGGCCAGCCGGCTGCAGCGCGAGCTGCGCGGCGATCTCGACAACATCGTGCTGATGGCGATGCGCAAGAACCCGCTGCGCCGCTATCGTTCGGCCGAACAACTGTCCGCCGATCTCGAACACCATCTGAACGGCGAGCCGGTCGAGGCGACCCGCGACAGCTGGCTGTATCGCACCCGAAAATTCGTCGCCCGGCATACGTTGCCGGTCGTGGCCTCGGCAATTGCCGTGCTGCTGCTCGCGACCTTTGCCGTCATCACCTTCATCCAGGCGCGGCACCTGGCGCGCGAACGCGACGTCGTGGCCGCCGAGCGCTCGCGCGCCGAACAGGTGTCGTCGTTCCTGGTCGAGCTGTTCCAGCTGTCCGATCCGTCGAAGAGCCGCGGCAACCAGGTCACGGCGCGCGAGTTGCTGGATATCGGCGCCCGCCGCGTCAACATCGGCCTCGCCGATCAGCCCGAAACGCGTGCGACCCTGCTCGGCACCATCGGCCGCGTCTACAGCAGCCTCGGCCTGTATCCGGATTCGGTCGGCCTGCTCGAAGAAGCGCTCAAATCGCGCATCGCGATCCACGGGCCCGAACACGAGGAAGTCGCCGAGGCCATGGTCGCGCTCGGCAGCGTGCTGTGCGAACAGGGCAAGCTGGACGAATGCGAGCGGCAACTGAGCGGCGCGCTGGCCATGCAGCAGAAGCTGAAAGGTCCGACCGCTGTCGACATCGCGCCGACGCTGCTCGCCTACGCCAAGCTGTCGCAGCAGCGCGGTGCGCTCGACGTCGCCGAGAAGTACTACGAACAGAGCCTCGCGCTCTATCGCCGCAACGGCCAGGAACGCTCGACCGAGGCCGCCTCCACCATGAACGAGATGGCCGGCCTGTATGTGTACCGCAGCGATTTCGCCAAGGCGGAAACGCTGTATCGCGCCGCGCTCGACATCGACCGGCAGACGCTAGGCCAGGATCATCCGCAGGTCGCCATGCACGTGCACGACATCGCGGTCGCCTTGCAGATGCAGGGCAAGCTGCCGGAAGCGGAACCGCTCTACGCCGAATCGACCCAGATGCTGCGACGCATCCTCGGCCCCACACATCCGACGACCCTGGACGCGCTCGCCAACTACGGCCGCTACCTGCGTCGTACCGGCGATCTCGAACGCGCAGAACAGGTGCTGAACGACGTGCTGGTCAACGATCGCACCGCACGCGGCGCGCAGCACCCCTTCGTCGGCCACGACCTGGTCAGCATCGCGAACGTGCGTCTCGACCGCGGCAATTTCGCCGGCGCCGAACAGGACCTGCGCGCGGCGCTCGACATCTACAAGAATGCGCTGCCGGCGGAGCATCCCTACGTCGCCTCGGCGCTGTCGGCACTGGGACGCGCGCAACTCGGTCAGGGCGATGCGCCGCAGGCGGAAAAGACGCTGCGACAGTCCATCGCCATGGCGGAGAAATCGCTGGCCGCCGACAGCACGCCGGTGATGGTGGCGAGAAACGTGCTCGGCCTGAGCCTGTATGCGCAGGGCCGCATGAGCGAGGCCGACCCGCTGCTGAGCAGCAGCTATCCGACGATCGTGACGACGCAGGGGGAAGACGCCGCGCTGGCGCGCCAGACGCGCGCGGCGCTCGATCGTATCCGTGGCAGGCGCTGAAAGAGGAACAAGAAAATGGCCGCAAGAAGGCGCAAAGAACACAAGGTGGGAGGAAGGAATCCTGTCTTGTGACTCTTGCGCCTTTTTGCGGCCATTCTCTCTGCTCCGATCTCCGTGATCTCCGTGTGAACCTCTTAGTTCTCCGGCGACTTGCCCCCAAGAAACATCCGGTACGCCGGGTTATCCGTCTCCTCGGCATACACATATTTGAGTTCCCGCACGTGCAGGTCGAAGTCGACGCTCTCCGACGGCG
>NZ_DAINNK010000026.1:44508-56495 GCF_036735925.1 Povalibacter sp. | reverse complement strand
TGGGACAGCTCGGCATCGTGCTGACGTTCGGCGACTACCCGGAAGCGGGCGAGACCCCTGACGATGTCGTGCCCGTACCGCCGGTGGCCGGTTGGCCGCCGGCTTGGGTGGCCAGCGGCAGCGGAATGGGGCGCGCCTATCAGGACATGGACAACCTGCGCGGCAGCGACACGGCTGGCGATCGGATGTTCGGACTGGAGGGCAACGATTCGCTGGACGGCTTCGGCGGTGACGACGAACTCGATGGCGGCGCCGGTTCGGACCTGATTCATGGCGGTCTGGGGTCGGATCGGATCACGGGTGGCGCGGGAGACGACCTGATCTTCGGTGACCGCATCGCGTCCAACGTGGGTTCTGCGCTGGGCTCTACTGACGGAGAAACGTATGTGCCCTATGGCCAGGGCAATACACCGGTGTTCTCCGGACTGGGCTGGGGTTACGAAGCAGGTCCAAGTGGAGCATTC
The DNA here is from genome assembly GCF_036735925.1 of Povalibacter sp. Lineage (NCBI taxonomy): Bacteria > Pseudomonadati > Pseudomonadota > Gammaproteobacteria > Steroidobacterales > Steroidobacteraceae > Povalibacter > Povalibacter sp. The sequence continues at coordinate 56,031 of NZ_DAINNK010000026.1, read as the reverse complement.
ATCTGGGGCACCGCTGGTGCAGGCTACTTCGGCGGACACGACGACTACATCGACGCAGGCGATGGCGATGACGGTGTCTACGCCGGTGACGGCAACGATGTCGTCGATGGTGGCGATGGCGCCGATTTTCTTGCGGGCGAAGCAGGCGACGACATCCTCAGCGGCGGCGCGGGCGATGATCTGCTGCTGGGCGATCATCAGCAGGCCACCAACCCGGGGTTGTTCAACTACTCCATCATTGCCGAGGGCGGTCGCGACGAACTGCATGGCGGGGATGGCAACGACACCTTGATCGGCTTCGGCAACGACGACACGCTGTACGGCGACGACGGTGACGACGTGTTGTACGGCGATGGTGACGGCAATGTCGTGGTGGCATCCGCTGAGAACGGTGCCGATTTTCTGGACGGCGGCGCCGGTGACGATCAGCTGCACGGCGGGGGTGGGCACGACTGGCTCATCGGCGGTGCCGGCAATGACCTGCTGAGCGGTGATGGCGGCATCACTCCGGGTGCGGCGTACGGCAATGACCTTCTCGAAGGTGGCGAAGGGAATGACCAGCTCATCGGCGATGGTGGCAGCGATTGGCTGTTCGGCGAGGCGGGCAACGACCAACTGTTCGGTGATCGGGATGCGCCCGGACTGAATCCAGCGCTGCACGGCAACGATTATCTGGATGGCGGGGCGGGCGATGACACCCTGGTTGGTAGCGGCGGGAACGACGAACTCATCGGTGGAGAAGGTGCGGACATCCTGTACGGCGATCAGGGCGTTGCCGGCCTGGCCGGCGAGTTTCAAGGAGACGATGTACTCGATGGCGGTGCCGGAGCCGATGTCCTGGTGGGTGGCGGCGGCGCGGATCGCCTGCGAGGCGGTGATGGCGCGGACACGCTCCATGGCGATGACGTGCTCAGCCGGACGCCGGTGGCGTTTCACGGGAATGATCACATCGCCGCGGGTGAAGGAGACGATGTCGTCTTTGGCTGGGGTGGCGACGATACATTGCTGGGTGAGGACGGCAACGATCAACTGGTCGGCGACGAAGTGACGCTCGATGCCGCCTATCACGGCAACGATACGCTGGACGGAGGGGCGGGCAACGACCTGCTCTGGGGCCTGGGCGGCGATGACCATCTCATCGGCGGGGACGGCGACGACGTTCTCGATGGTGACAATGGCGCGATGCCGGCGTTGATCGGCAACGATACGCTGGAGGGTGGTGCCGGCAACGACTCGCTGTACGGACGCGGCGGTGACGACGAGCTGTTCGGTGGCAGCGGCAACGACGGTCTGTCCGGCGGCGAGGGCGACGATGCGCTGTACGGTGAGGATGGGAACGACACGCTGCTCGGCGGGGTCGGCAATGACATTCTTTCCGGCGGTCGCGGCATTGACGTGCTGCAAGGTGGGGCGGGCGACGACACTTATATATTCCCCGCGGAAGACATCCAGATCGTCGACAACGTCGCCGACGGCATCATCGACACCGAGGGGCGCAATCAGGTCATCTTCTTCAGCGGCCTGACCTCGACGCAGGTGCAAGTCACCGCGGGCGCGGCGGCCGGCTCGGTGAACCTCGCCTCCAGCGACGGCACGCTTGGGCTGGTGCTGCGCGATGCGTTGGCCGGCTCCATCGAGTCCATCCAGTTCGCCGATGGTGTGTTCGTGTCCGCCGCGGCGTTGCTCGGTTCGCGGCTCGATGCGGCAGCGAATCAGAATTCCACCGTCAGCGGCGTATCGCTCTACGGCGGCGTGCGCGCCGACACGATCGTCAGCACCGGCAGCGATGTCACGATCTCCGGCGGCAAGGGGAATGATCTGCTGGTTGGCGGGCAGGGCAGTACCACCTACCTGTTCGCTCGCGGCGACGGCCGCGACACCCTTACCGATCTGAGCACCTTCGAGGCTTCGGGAGGTACACAGAGCAACGTGCTCGTCCTGGGAGAGGGCATCTCCAGCTCGGATGTTGTCCTCGTCGCCGATGCCGGTAGTGGCAAAGCCACCCTTGAGCTGGGTCAGGGTGATGCGGTCGTGCTCAATGATTTTTCGATAGAGGATCCGGTGGGTGGGCTGCGCACGCTAGATGCCATCCGCTTCTCGGATGCAACGACGCTATCGTGGCGGCAACTGCTTGAAGCGCGCGGCATCTCGATCACTAATATCACCGGTATGGCTGCCTTCGCCGGCACGCCGTTCGACGATCTCATTACCGGCTCCTCCGCCGCGGAAACGATCAGCGGCGGCGCCGGTGATGATGTGATCGACGGGGGCGGCGGGAACGATCTGTTGACCGGTGGCAGCGGCAGCGATACCTACATTCTGCGGCAGGGCTCGGGCGCGGACACGATCAATAACTTCGACAACGAAGCGGCATCGACAGATCGTCTCGTCATCGATTCATCGATCTCGCCTTTGGATGTGGAATTCTTCCGCATCGGTCAGTCGCTGCTGGTGCGGCTGCGCAACTCTACAGACCAAGTGCTGGTTACGGACTACTTCGACGATGCGGGTTTAGATGAGATCGTACTGTCGAACGGCACGATGTACACCCCCGATACGATTCCGTGGCAGGAGCAGGCCAGCAATGTGTTCCTATACAGTAGGGGCGATGGTCACAGGACGTTCCAGGTCAGCGATCCGGTTGGTGTAGTGCTTGACAGTCTGAGGTTCTCGCACACCGTCGCCCCTGGAACGGTCGTACTTGCCACTGGCAACAATGGTGACTTGGTCGTCAGGTTCAGGAACGAGAATGGTTCGCTGGACAGTTCTGATCGCATTACCGTGCCTGCTGCATTGTTGGTTCCGGCTGCCAGCCTCGATCGTATCGAATTCGATGCTGCCCCGGACCTACTGTGGTCCGCCCAGGACATTCGGTTTCGTGCCCAGTATGCAACTGAAGATAGCGACCAACTTCATGGAACGATGCACGACGACGTGCTCGCAGGTCTAGCCGGCAATGACATCATCGAGGGTTATGCAGGAGATGATGAACTTATCGGAGGAGTTGGCAGTGACGTGCTGCGCGGTGGCGATGGGAACGACCTGCTGGATGGTGGTGCAGACAATGACACCCTGGAAGGGGGCGGCGGGAGCGATACATTCCTTGTCCGTCCGGGAGGCGGAGGAGACAGGATTCAGTCTTTCGATACGGATGAGCTGTCGATAGACGTCTTGTTGTTTGGAGCAGGCATTGATCCCGATACCTTGCGAGTAGCACCGTCGGGTCAGGATCTCTATCTCTCCTACGCGGATCTCACGGCTAATGCGATGGCATCCGTAAGAATCGTCGGCTATCTCAATCCGGCACGCCAGAATCAAGTCATAGACCAAATTCGTTTCACCGATGCGCCGGGCGTTGTCTGGACGTTGGTTGACGTACGTGAGCGGTTATACGGACCAACTTCCGGCTCCGACATGCTTCGTGGAGCAGATGGAGATGATGTGCTCCTCGGTCTGGAGGGCAATGACACACTGCAGGGCGAGGCTGGCAACGATGATCTGGATGGTGGAGCGGGAACCGATGCTCTTTACGGTGGAGAGGGCAACGATACTTATCGATTCGGTGTGGGTTACGGTATCGATCAGATCATTGAAGTTGGCGGTGCAGATACAATTTTTTTCAATGAAGGCGTCGTGTCGACAGATGTCGATCTAATCAAGACCTATGTTGACAGTAACGGCAATGCCGACCTCCTGATCATTCTCAACAACCTCGATCGACTGACGCTGCTCAACTACTACACCGCGGCAGGTGCAGTCGAATCCCTGGCTTTCAGCAGCGGAACCGTGTGGACTGCCGCGGATGTGGCGGCTCGTTTGCTGGACCTGACTGGCAGCGCAAATACGCAAACCGGAACATCGGGAGACGATACATACACCGTCGATCACATAAATGATGGCATTGTCGAAACGGCTGGTGGTGGAATCGATACAGCTTGCGCGACAACCAGTTACACATTGCCAGCATACGTTGAGCGTCTGGTTCTCCAGGGCGTGGCGGATCTGTTTGGCAACGGAAACTTTCTGGACAATACAATTACAGGTAATAGCGGCAACAATCGTCTCCACGGTAGTAGTGGTGTCGATACACTGATAGGTGGTCCGGGCGACGATACCTACACAGTAAGGGCACCCAGTAACATCTCGGCCGTCGATGACTTCGTTATCGAAAATATAGGCGAAGGCTACGATACGTACATCATTGAACTTGGCTACGGAGGTTCTCTGCCGGCCAATGTAGAGAGGTTGATCTACTACCCCGGTAATTCATGGTACGAGAGTCAGAACGAGGTGCTGTCGGGGAACGATCTGGACAATGTAATCGATGCAAGTGCGCCGACTGCGGGCGGTCGAGTCGTTCGGATCGATGGTCGTGCCGGCGCCGACTGGATGATCGGCGGCGACGCACGCAACGTCTATGTTGTCGACAATGAAGGCGACATTGTTGACGAACGCAACCTTGGATCTGCAACAGACACGGTTGAAAGTTCAATCGCTTTCGTGTTGCCAATACTGGTCGAGAACCTGGTCCTGACTGGTTCTGCGCCGATCTCCGGAACTGGAAACGGGGGTGCAAACCAAATCAACGGTGCCACGAATACGGCGGCAAACCTCCTGATCGGTAGCGCAGGAGACGACACATATATACTCGGCGCGGGGGACACTGTATTCGAGATCGTCGGTGGAGGCATCGACACGATCGTCATCAATCATGCTTCGTTGTCATCGTCCCTGGCTGACTATGAGAACGTAGAGAACATCCAGTTGGGCTCCGCTGCCGTGACGACCGCCGCGGGTGATGACGGGAACAATCGGATCGTCGGCAATGCCTCGAGCAACACACTGTTCGGCGCCGGCGGTGATGACACGCTGATAGACGGTCCCATCCCAGGCAGCATATGGGAGCACAGTCACTTTGACATACTCCACGGCGGAGACGGAAATGACCGGCTGATCTCCAATAGCGGATACGACACGCTGATCGGCGGACCAGGCGATGACGAACTGATCGCATATGCCTACACGCCTGCTTCCACTGCAAGTTTCGTTTTCGGGCATGGTTCCGACTACGACACAGTCGTGTATGCCAGAGGAAGAGTCAAATTCGATGACTCGGTTTCCCCTGGAAACGTGCGCATGATGCGTGAAGGAGCGACCCTGTACGTCTACGTTGGCACGACTGATCGCTTGGTGGTCGTGGCATTCTCGAGTGCGACGTCATGGGAGTTTTCGGAGAGCTTTCTCGGTTTCCTGTTCACCAGCACCGGAACGCAATGGGGTGTTGCTGAGGTACAGGCGGTTATTCAAGACGATGGAATGCTACCGTCTTCAGGAAACGACGTGCTTGATGGCACTGCCATGCGTGATCGCATCGACGGCCTGGCAGGCAGCGACACGATCAATGGGTTTGCGGGTGATGATCAGCTTGAGGGCGGCATCGGAAACGATTTTCTGAGCGGAGGCTCCGGTGAGGACTCGCTTAACGGTGGTCTAGGTAACGACCTATTGTCCGGCGGCGCGGGGAGCGACACCTATGCGTTCTCGGCCGGCTTCGGCCTGGACCTCATTCGGGATACGGAAGTCGGCCAGGTTCAGGATGCCGGGGTCGACCGCGTCATTTTCGACGCGACGATCTCGCGCGACGAGGTCGTCTTCACTCGCAGCGAGACCGACCCGACGGACCTCTGGGTAACAAGGCGCGGTACCGGTGATCGTCTGACTGTGGAACTCTTTTTCGCTGGCCCGACAGTAGGCGATCTGATCGAACAGTTCGTGTTCGCGGATGGCGCGGTAGTAACGTCGGGTGATCTGCTCGGTGCATCGGTAGTTCACGGCTCCAACGCGGCTGATGTCCTGACCGCCAGTTCCATAGGGGACACCCTCTACGGCTACGGCGGTAACGATACGCTGACGGGAGGCACAGGTGGGGACGTCCTAGATGGCGGAGCGGGCGCGGACATCATGGCTGGCGGCTCGGGAGACGATCTGTACCGCGTCGATAACCCTGCAGATCTGATAGTGGAACAGCCGGGCGACGGCGATGATGCCGTTGATAGCGTCGTCTCGTTCGTCTTGTCCGATCACCTCGAGCATCTGCACCTCGGCGGTACCGCAGCCATCGATGCAACAGGCAACGGCTCGGCAAATCGCCTGATCGGCAATGAAGCGGCGAATCAACTTGATGGACGCGGTGGCGCCGATACGATGATTGGCCGGGGCGGCAACGATACTTACATCGTCGATGATGTCCAGGATGTTGTGCGGGAAGAGGAAGCGGAGGGCTACGATACCGTTAACGCCTCCGTGAGTTACGCACTCCCCCATCACGCCGAAGCATTGGTACTGCACGGCGCGAACCACATCGATGCGACGGGCAACACCCAGAACAACTACCTGCGCGGCAACACTGGCAACAACCGCATAGACGGCATGGCGGGCGCCGATACAATGGTCGGTGGCTTGGGTGACGATCTCTACATCATCGACAACGTCGGCGACGTCGTCGTGGAAAACGACGACGAAGGTATGGACACCATCGAATCGTCAGTCAGTTATCACGCGTCCGAAAATATCGAGATAGTGCGGCTGGTCGGAACGGCCGCAATCGATGGAATTGGCAATGCACTGAATAACACTCTGATCGGCAACGCTGCAGCCAACATGCTGGATGGTGCTGCCGGCGCCGATGAGATGCAGGGAGGCGTGGGCAATGATACGTACGTCATTGACAGTGTTTCCGACGTAGTGATCGAGCAGGCGAGCGAAGGCGAGGACCTGATCATCTCGGTCATCGGTCTCGCTCTGCCAAATCACGTTGAGCGACTGCGCCTGGTCGGGAACGGCTTGATCGACGGTACGGGCAATGCTCTCAACAACACCATCGAAGGCAATGCGCGAGCGAATGTTCTCGACGGAGGTCTTGGCGCAGACATCATGAGTGGAGGAGCAGGTGACGATTTCTACCTTGTCGACAACATCGGCGACGTGGTTACCGAATTAGCGGATGCAGGGATCGATACCGTCCATAGCATCGTCAGTTTCTCGATGGGATCGAGCCAGATCGAGCATCTGCTATTGCTGGGCTCCGATGCGATATCGGGGTTCGGCAATGCCCTTGACAACATGGTCATTGGCAACGATGCCGCCAATACTCTCGACGGTGGCGGAGGCAACGACGTGCTCGATGGTCGTGGCGGCAATGACATCATGGCGGGCGGTGCCGGGAATGATATCTACATCGTGGATAGCGCGGACAGCATTACCGAGTACGCCAACGGAGGCGTCGACATGGTCCGCGCGTCGGTGACGCACACCCTGGCTGCCAACGTCGAGGACCTGGAACTACTTGGGACCGGGGATATCAACGGTACGGGCAACAGCCTCGTCAACCTGATCACTGGAAATTCCGGCAACAATACCCTGAACGGTGGTGGCGGTGCCGATACCTTGATAGGCGGGGCGGGCAACGATACCTACGTCGTCGACAACGCCGGTGACACAGTCATCGAGGAAGCGGAGGAGGGTATCGATGCCGTGCACTCGTCGGTCAGCTTCACGCTGGGCACTTACTTCGAGAATCTGACGCTTACAGGTAGTTCCGTGATCAATGGGACAGGCAATGCGCTCGACAATCACCTGATCGGAAATTCCGGGAACAATGTGCTGACCGGAGGCGAAGGCGACGACGTCATCGATGGCGGCGCCGGTAACGACACTCTGATTGGTGGTAGCGGAAACGATACGTATGTCGTCAACAGCACTGCCGACGTTGTGACGGAAGCGGCAGATGCCGGCTTAGACTTGGCGATTGCAAGTGCGACTTACACACTGTCGGGCAATGTAGAGAATCTGACTCTCTCCGGCTCGGCATCGATCAACGGGACCGGCAACGAGCTTGCGAATACGATCATCGGGAATTCCGGGAACAATGTTCTCAATGGAGGTGCCGGCGCGGACACACTGATCGGCGGGGCAGGGAACGACACCTATGTCGTGGACAATGTCGGCGACGTCATCGTGGAGGAAGCGAATCAGGGCACTGATCTGATTCAATCCGCCCTGAGCTACGCGCTCGGGGAGAATCTCGAGAATCTGACGCTCACCGGCACTGCCGCTATCAACGGTGTCGGCAACGCATTAGCCAATGTGCTGACCGGTAACTCGGCCGACAACGTTCTGGATGGTGGTGCAGGCGTGGATCAATTCGCCGGCGGAGTTGGAAACGACACTTATGTCGTCGATGCGACCAGCGAGCTGATTACCGAGGCTGCAGGCGCCGGGATCGACTCGGTTTTTTCTTCGGCATCTTTCACGCTTGCGGCCAACGTGGAGAATCTGACACTGACCGGCAGCGAGAACATCAATGCCACTGGCAATGCGTCGGCGAATACACTGATCGGGAACAGTGCTGACAACGTGCTGAATGGTGCGGGTGGTGCCGATACGATGCAGGGCGGATCGGGTAACGACACTTACGTCGTCGACAGTGCGGGCGACATGATCATCGAGATCGCTGGCGAGGGCATTGATCTGGTGCAGTCCAGCGTGTCGTTCGTGCTATCTGCGGCAATCGAGAACCTGACGCTGACCGGCAGCAGCGGCCTGACTGGCACGGGCAATGAACTCGACAATATCCTGACGGGCAATAGCGGCGCCAATACGTTGCTGGGGGGCGACGGCAATGACGCCCTGGATGGAGGTGCAGGCAATGACCGCATGGAGGGCGGCGCCGGTGACGACATCTACGTGGTTGCCAATACGGGAGACGTGGTCGTGGAAGCAGTCGGCGCAGGCGGAGATACGGTGCAGGCTTCCATCACATATACGCTCGCGGCAAACGTGGAGGAACTGCTCCTTACGGGCAGTGCCGCGATCAATGGTACCGGCAACGATCTCGACAACGTCATTACAGGCAATGGTGCGGCGAATACGCTCTCCGGGGGGCTGGGCGCTGACATGCTGATCGGGGCGGGCGGGAACGATATCTATGTAATCGACAACCCGGATGATGTTGTCGTCGAGAACTCGGCCGAGGGAGTCGATACGGTTCAGTCAACCATTACCCATGCACTTGCTGCGAACGTCGAGAACCTGACACTGACAGGTGGTGCTGCGATCAACGGTGCCGGCAATGAACTCGACAACGTACTTGTCGGCAACGGTGCGGCGAATGCTCTGACGGGCGGTTCCGGCAACGACACATTGAATGGCGGTGCTGGTGCAGATCAGCTCGCCGGCGGCATGGGAGACGATCTATATGTCGTCGATAACGTCGGGGACGTGATCGTGGAAAGCGCCGATGAAGGCAACGACACGGTTCAGTCCTCTATCACATACGTTCTGGGCATCAACCTGGAGAACCTGACGCTGACAGGAACGAGTGCGCTCAACGGCACCGGTAACGCGGCTGACAATGTGCTTGTCGGCAACAGCGGCGCCAACACACTGGATGGCGGCACGGGCGCGGATAGTATGAGCGGCGGGGCGGGCAGCGATATCTACCTGGTTGACCACGTCGACGACATCGTGATCGAGAACGCCGGCACGGATCTGGTCCAGTCGTCGGTAACTTACACGCTATCCTCGAATGTCGAGAATCTGACGCTGACGGGAACGGCCGATATCGATGCGACGGGCAGCGAGCAGAATAACGTGTTGACGGGCAACGTCGGAGCGAACAGGCTGACCGGCGGTGCGGGGAACGACACGTATTACGTCGACAACGTGGGTGACATCGTCATTGAGCTGGCGGATGAAGGCATCGACACCGTGCAATCATCGATCACATTCATGCTGGGCGCCCATGTTGAGAACCTGACATTGACGGGATCGAGTGCGATCCACGGTACGGGCAATGATCTCGATAATGTGCTGACGGGAAACTCGGGCGTGAATATCCTCATCGGTGGTGCGGGCGACGACGTGCTGAACGGCGGCGCCGGCGCGGATCAGTTGATCGGAGGTGCCGGTAACGATACCTACGTGGTCGATAATACTGGGGACGTCGTCAGTGAACTCGTCGATGAAGGCATCGATGTGGTGCAATCCTCGGTCAGCTACGTGCTGGGTGCAAATCTGGAGAATCTGACTCTGACCGGTTCCAGCGGAATCAGTGCGACCGGCAATAGTCTCGACAACGTCCTCGTCGGCAACAGCGGCGCCAACACTCTCAATGGAGGTGGCGGTGCGGACACCATGAGCGGTGGAACCGGGAATGATACCTATGTCGTCGACAATATCGACGATGTGGTCATCGAGAATGTTGGCGCCGGGACGGATCTCGTCCAGTCGTCAGTGACATACGTTCTCGGCAGCAACGTCGAGAATCTTACGCTGACTGGCGCGGCAAATATCAACGGGACCGGCAACGAGCTGGCGAACGTGCTGACTGGCAACGCGGGCGCCAACGTACTATCGGGTGGGTTGGGTAACGACACCTACGTCATTAGTGACGCATCGGACAGCGTCGTGGAACTCGCTGACGGAGGTATCGACCTGGTCCAGGCCTCGCTCACTTATGCGCTCACCGCAAACGTCGAGAACCTTACCCTCACGAGCTCGGCCGCTATCAATGGCACGGGCAACGTGCTGGACAACCTGCTTACCGGAAACAGCGGTGCGAATATCCTCATTGGTGGTGCCGGCGACGACACGCTCAACGGAGGTGCGGGTGCTGACTCGCTGCAAGGCGGCATGGGCGACGACCTCTACGTGGTCGATAACGCAGCAGATGCCATCATCGAAGTTGCCGGCGAGGGTATCGACACAGTGCAATCTTCGATCGCCTTTGTGCTGGGCGACAATCTTGAGAATCTCACGCTGACAGGAAGCTCTGCGATTGCGGGCACGGGGAACACGCTCGACAACATCCTGACAGGGAACAGCGGTGCGAATACCCTTGCCGGCGGTGCCGGCAACGACACGCTCGATGGAGGCAGCGGCAACGATACGATGAGAGGTGGAACCGGAAACGACCTCTACATAGTTGCGCAGGCCGGCGACGTGGTCGCGGAAGATGCTGCAGAGGGCATCGACACCGTGCGGTCATCGGTCTCGTACATGCTGGGTGCAAACGTTGAGCACCTGACGCTGACCGGTACCGGTGTACTCAATGCGACCGGCAACGAGTTGGCAAATGTGTTGACCGGTAATACGGGTGCCAACACCTTGGCGGGCATGGCAGGAGATGACATCCTTATCGGCGGTAACGGCGCGGATATCTACAGCTATTCGGCCGGTCACGGCGCCGACACGATCGACAACAGCAGCACGGATGCAGCGTTGGACAGGCTGAATTTCACGAATCTCACTCGCTCGCAAGTGACATTCTCGCGTTCAGGCGATGATCTGTTGATGCTGCGAGACGCGGTGGACACCGACAGCGTTCGAGTGACGAACTGGTTCACTGTGACCGGCAACCAGCTCGACTTCGTGCAATTCACGGATCAGACGCTGACCAGCGTTCAGATCAACGCCCTCTTCGAAGAAGGAGGGCAATCAGGATTCGCGAGTTACCAGGTTGGT
>NZ_DAINNK010000026.1:0-44498 GCF_036735925.1 Povalibacter sp. | reverse complement strand
AACGATGTGCTGAATGAAACTCATGACGCATCAGCAGTCGTGGTTGACGGTATGGATCTGCTGTTTCCAGCGGAGCCCAAGAATGTGAGAGACCAGTCCAATGATCTGCGCCGCTGGATCGAATACGGACGAAATCACTTCGTCACGATGGATATTGGAACTGACCGACAGGCGAACCCATTCCCATTTAGGACTTCGAGCCATCCGCGAGCCGATCGATGGGCGCATGTGAGTACGTTGCTGACAGAACATCTTCGTAGCGCAAACACTGGCATGATTGGTGGAGAGGCTCCTTACGAGGAGCCTATCGCATGGCGAGGGTTCGATACCTCGCTCGGCCTGGAAGCTGAACTCTCGAATCCGCAACGAACCATTCACCTGCCGCGTACATGGCGCCCGGCATCGCTCCAGCAGTGAACCCGCATGCGTCGATGACAGCTAAGCCCTTGCAGATACCGGTGACCTTCACCTTGGCATACATGTCCTTGCGCGCTCTTGCGGCGTGTTCGGATGCTGCCCTGCAAGCGTGTAATACCACTGAATGAAGAGAACGTCCCGGAATCAGATTGCTATGACCACCCTTGCCAACGGAGCAGTGGAGATTCCAGTGGAATGTACCCTGCGCCCGGAATGATGCAGATACGGGACTCATGACGACCTCGTAGGTCGACGGATCGCGATGAGTGTGCTCCGCGCGCCGACGCAAGCCATTTGGTCCTTGGGGCGATTCAGGATCCAGGTTGGGGCTGATCGCCGGAGGGTAGGAAACGCGAGAGGAGCCGCAGATGGCGTTCCATGGCCCGGCCGAAATGCGCCTGCGGATTCGACGGCTCGATCCCTTCGTGTTCCTCGCGCTGCGCGATCTCGGCTTTGGCGCGCTGGAACGCGGTGCGCAGATCGTGCGTCGATGAAAGCGCGTCTCGATAGAAGGCCTCGCCGAAGTAGGTGAGGTCGCGATCGTCGGCGCAACCGAACGACGTGCGATCCGCGGCCGAGGCGGTGATGACGATGGTGTTGTCATTGCGCAGCGGTTCGATGAACTGACCCGAATAGCAGGCCGACACGATCACGACCCGCCAGCGGATGCCGGCCTCGTCCAGCGCGTCCGCCACTTCCTGGGGCGACAGATCGGCGAGCGGCACGTCGAGATTGCTGACCGCGAGCGCGCCGTCTTCGGCACCGTGCGAGGAAAGCGCCAGGAACAGGACATCCCGATCGACATTCATGCGCCTTGCGACGTCGTTCAATGCGCGTCGCAACGCCGGTGCGCTGGCGAGAGGATGCGAAGTGAGATCGCGGCGATCGTTGACGAGCAGCAGCGAGCGCTGTGCAGTGTCGTACCCGGCTGCAATCGTCCGCGCCGCCAGCGCGATTTCACTCGCGAACACCCGCTGTTCACCCATGCCCGCGAAGCCGACGAAGAAGGACGCTGCATCCAGGGTCGCGGGCCGGTCCATCGCCGCCACGGTCGAATCGATCTGTTCGGCCTGTACGAACTGCAACGACTCCATCAGCCGTCGCTGCGTCATGAAGTCGCCGGACTCGCCCGAGTCGAACGCTTCGTCTTCCGCCGGGTACCAGAACTGCGGCGTCACGTACTGGCTTTGTGCAAACCATGCAGCGAACGACAGTGCCGCGAGTCCCGCGACGAGCGCGCGCGGTTGCGGATGCCCCGTGAGCGAACGCAGTGCCGCGTGCGCAAAACCGGTGGCGTAGAGCGCCACCAGCACCAGGGCGCCGAGCGCTGCGCTCTCGGGCAGGTAGCGCAGGATCGCCAGCGTGAGCGCTGTGGCGACGGGCGCAAAGGCGAGTGCCAGCGCGAAGGTGCTGCGCAGGGAAACGACGGGTTGTGACAGGCGCCCCCAGATCGCGGCCACGAGAACGATCACGCTCGCGAACCAGCCGACGCCCAGCAGTCCGTACACATAGAACGTCGAATCCGGCGGCGCGGCGAGGTAGTCGACCGCCAGCCACAACGACAGAAGAATCAGTCCCATCGCCAGCAATGTCCGATCGCCCGGTGCGAGGGCGGGGCGGGCGGTCGTCCGGAGCGTCAGGGAGCGTGCAATGGTTTGCCAGAAAGACGTGACCGGCAGTGTCGTTTGCGCCGCATCGACCGTGGGCGAATCCGCAGGCAATGTCATGCGGGTCTCCAACCAGGCGAGTCGGCGATTGTCAGCGAGGGAATGAGTTTCAGGGAGTTCATCGGTCGGCAGATTCTGCGCCTGGAGAATGGATGCGGTTGTCTGAATATCAGGAAACGGGCAGTGGGGCGATGGTGGGGCTGGCTGCTGCGCGGCTGCGGATCGAACCACTCATCCATTCGACTACGATCACACGAACCAGTAGGCGCGTGGCCTAAACGATCACGGCGGCAATCGCTGCACGAATTCTGCGCGCATCACACTTCGCGACAGCGGGCACCCCGGTCGCGAAATAGTGTGCATCAATTGGCGAATGACACTGCGGCTCCGGTCGCAGAGTCTCGCTCGCCATCGGGCCGACGGCCCTCGAACAAGTAGGTTTTTTTCTCCATGAGAAGTGTATCGACGCGACTCGGTGCGGTTGTGGCCGTGCTTGCGATGACGGCGCTGGCCGCCTGCACCGGCGCACCCGACTCCTTCACGGTCAAGCTCACGGTGACTGGCCTGACAGCGACCGGCCTGCAGATCACCGAGACGGCGACAGGATCGCAGCTCGACATCGCGGCGAACGATACGAGCGCCGACGTCAAGGTGCGGGACAGCGACGGCAGCGCGTGCTGCGGCCGCTACGTCTGGGCACTGGAAATCACGCGCCAGCCAGCCGGTCAGACCTGCTCGCTGTCCGGGGACTTCAGCGGCGATGATTTCGTCGACAAGGATCATCCCGCCGTGGAGCGCAGCGCCACCGTCACGTGTACGACCACCGTGTCGGCACATTCGATCGGCGGCACCGTCAACGGGCTGGTCGGCCAGGGCCTGATTCTCGTGCAGGGTGCCGAGCAACTCGCGATCCAGCCCGGCGGCGGTGCCGCGCTGTTCACGTTTCCGACGCCGGTGGCGCAAGGTGCTGCCTACGCAGTAAGCGTCGCGCAGCAGCCTCAGTACCAGATCTGTTCGGTCGCTGCCGGCAGCGGCACGATGGCAACCGCCGATATCGCCAACGTGGTGGTCAATTGCGCAACCGAAACCGGCCATCTGTCCGTCAGCATCACCGGCCTCGGCGGCAACGCCGGACTCCAGCTCAGTAACGGTGATGCCCGCTACGATGTCCCTGCTGGCGTCGGCAGCTACACGCTGACCGATGCAGTGCCCGTGGGTTCGCAGTACAGCGTGACGGTAAGCAGCATGCCCGCAGGCCTTTCCTGCACCTTCGCCGATGCGACAGGAGTGTTCCCGGCGACGTCGGCAAATGACGTGTTGAACATCGGCACGATCGCCTGCGCGGCGAAGCCGTTCAATCTCGGCGGCACCATCACGGGTCTCGGCAACGCCACGGGCCTGGTGCTCGGCAGCGGCAGCCAGCAGCTCAGCATTGCGGCGAACGCTGCGACGTTCACGTTCGCCCAGGGCGTGACGTTCGGTTCGCCCTGGAGCGTGAGCGTGGACACACAGCCCGCGGGCCGCACCTGCGCGGTCAGCAACGGCAGCGGTACGGTACCGGCGCACGACATTGCGAATGTTGCAGTCACCTGCAGCGTGAACACTTACACGGTCGGCGGCAGCATCAGCGGCATGGGCAGCGCCACGGGTCTGCAGATCGCGGACAATGGCCAGGTCGTTCTCAGCGTACCCGCGGGCGCCAGCAGCTTCGAGCTGCCGGATGCGCTGCCCTACGGTACTGCGTATGCGTTGTCCGTCGCGACACAGCCCACCGGCCTGCCTGCGGGTTACACCTGCGCATTCTCGGGAAGTGCGAGCGGCACGGTGGGTGCCACGAACGTGACCCACCTGCAGCTGGTCTGCGGGCCCGTCACTTACAGCGTCGGTGGATCAATCAACGGCCTCACCGCCAGTGGCTTGCAGCTCATCGAAGCCATGAGCTCGCAGACGCTCTCGCCAGCCGCCAATGCTGCCGTGTTCAGTTTCCCGGCTGCGGTCAATCCGGGGGATGCTTACGACGTCTATGTGACCCAGCAGCCCGGTGGCCAGTACTGCAAGGCGTCCAACACGAGCGGCACGGCGACACAGGACGTCACCAGTATCGTCGTCGATTGCTGGACCGGCTACACGGTCGGCGGCACGGTCACCGGCCTGCCGACTCAGGCGCAGGGCGGCATGGCGCCGCTCCTGCTGGCCATCACCACCAACGGTGCGTCGTCGCCGCAGTTCTGGAAGCCGGTCTGGGTTGCCGGAAATTTCGCGATCGACGACGGCAACAGCAATGCGCCCTTTGCTGCGGGAACGTCATACACGGTGAGCATCGACTCCACCAATGGCTATTCCTGCGTGATCGACAGCGGCGCCTCGGGCATCGTCGGCACGAGCAACGTGACCGACATCCAGGTCTCGTGCCACTAAGCGGGATGCATTGGGGCAATGAGATGATGTGGCGAGAAATGGTCGCCCGCTAGCGAACCTGTGCGACGAAGGAATCGATCATCCGCGCCAGCGTCACCATCGGTACGCCGCCGCCTTTCACCAGCGCGTCATTGAACTGACGCAGATCGAACCTGCTGCCGAGCGCCTGCTGCGCCTGCCTGCGCAGGCGGTTGATCTCGCTGTGTCCGACCTTGTAGCCGCAGGCCTGCCCGGGCCAGGCGCAGTAGCGGTCCACTTCGCTGGTGACTTCCTCGACGCTCGAACCATTGGTGCTCGCGAACCACTGGATCGCCTGCTCGCGCGTCCAGCGCTTCGCATGCAGGCCGGTGTCGATGACGAGCCGGCAGGCGCGGAAGGCGATGGATTGCAGATAGCCGAGCCGGCCATACGGATCGTCGTCGTACACGCCGAGTTCGTTGGCGAGCTGTTCGGCATACAGTGCCCAGCCTTCCGAGTACGCATTGAAGGCGAGCAGCGAGCGGAACAGCGGCAGCCTGAACGTGTACTCGCCCTGCCACACGTGCCCGGGAATGGATTCGTGATAAGTGAGCGTCGGCAGGTTGTAGGTGGTCCACACATTCATTTCATGCAGATTGATCCAGAACTTGCCGGGCACCTTGCCGTCGATGGTGCCGGCGCCGCCATAGGCGCCGGGCGCGCCGGGCTCGACTTCCGGCGGCATGCGCTTGATCTCGAGATGGCCGGGCACGAGGGTTGCGAAGGCGCGCGGCAATCGTGCGCGCATGTCGCTCACGCGCTGCTCGAGGAATTGCATGAGACGGGCACGACCGGCATCGCTGTCTTCGAAGCGGAAACGCGCATCCCTGCCGAGCGCCGTCATGCGTTCGCCCACCGTTCCCTGCGTGAGGCCTTCGCGCTTCAGGATCGCATCCATTTCCGACTGCAGGGCACTTAGTTCTTCCTGTCCGCGTGCGTGGATCTGGTCGGGCGTCATGCGCGTCGTCGTGGCGGCCGCGAGCGTCCATGCGTAGTACGCCTCGCCCTGCGGCAACTTCCACACGCCGGCATCCGGCCTCGCCTTGCGGCGATGGGTTTCGAGTTCGGCGATCTGGCGATCGAGTGCGGGCGCGATGCTCGCCGTTGCGATCTTCTCGGCTTTGGTCGCGTAGTCGCCGGACAGCGATTTCGTGCGCTTCGCCAGCGAACTGACGAGTGCCCAGTCGGTCACCCTGCCGCCGCGCGCGATCTTGAGCTGCCGCAACGTCTTGTCGAGCACGAAGTCCGGCGCGATCACGCCCTGCGCGGCGGCGCTGTGCAAGCGTCCGGTTTCGCCCTTCAGCTGCGCTGCATAGCTTTCGAGTCTGGCGAGATACGCGTCCGCATCCTCGCGCGTGACGATCGTGTGCTGCTCGTCCAGCATGCCGGGGATTTCGAGGAATGCGCCGGTGTTCTGGGCGACGACATACGGTGCGTTGCGCCACGACCAGCTTGTGTTGAGCAGCGCCGTATCGCCATAGGGAAACGCGAAGCCTTCCGCAGCGAACTCGTGCGCGGTACGCATGACATCGACGTCGATCTGCGTCGCCGCCGTCAGCGACCCGGTGTCGATGGCTTCGAGACGCTGCAGTCGCGCAGCAACGCGTCGTGCAATCGACTGCTGGCCCGCCGCCGAGCGGTCCGACAGTTTCGCTTTCAATGCGGCACGTCGTCCGTTGTCGATTCCCAGCGCGGTGGCGCTTTCGGGATAGTCGGCGAGCAGTTCTTCGGCGAAGGCCGCCAGCAGTTTCTGCACGTCGGCGTCGGCATCCGCGCCGACAGCCACGGTCGGCAGGTTCGCAGCGGCGATGGCGGCTCCGGTACCCACGATGAAATCGCGGCGGTTCGTGGTCATCGAATGATCTCCGGAGAGTGACCCACCTGGGCCGGGATGATAACGCGGGTCCTCGTGCACAAACCTGTCGACGCGTCGTCCTCAGCCAGTATCATGCCCGGCACCTGCCATCCAACAACGGGCCGTGCGTGGAAAATCTGATCCAGGTCATTCTGCTGGGAATCATCGAGGGCATTACCGAGTTTCTTCCCATCTCCAGTACCGGGCATCTGCTGATCGCCGAGCACTGGCTCGGCCGCCGTTCCGATCTGTTCAATGTCGCCATCCAGGCGGGTGCGATCCTTGCCGTCGTGGTCATCTACTGGCGACGCCTGTGGGACATGACCCTCAATCTTTCGGACCCGGCGAATCGCGACTATCTCTACAAGCTGTCGACCGCCTTCGGTATCACCGTCGTCGGTGGCTTCATTGCCAAGAAGCTCGGACTGGAACTGCCTGAAACCATCGCACCCGTGGCGATTGCGCTCATCGTCGGTGGCCTGGTCATCTTTGCGGTCGAGGCGTATGCGGCGAAACAGCCTGTCCGCGAGACGCTGACGTGGAGTGTGGCCTTCTGGGTGGGCATCGGCCAGATCGTCGCGGCCGTGTTTCCCGGGACCTCGCGTTCCGCAGCGACGATTTTTGCGGCGATGCTGGCCGGCATGACCTCGCGGCCCGCAGCCGCGGAGTTCGCGTTCCTGGTCGGCATTCCCACCATGTTTGCCGCGACGGCATATGAACTGCTCGATCTCCATCAGTCGGGCGCGATGCACGATGAGAACTGGGGCGATCTCGCCGTCGGGTTCGTCGTGTCGGCCATCGTCGCCTTCATCGCAGTGAAATGGCTGCTGCAATACATCCAGACGCATCGCTTCACGCCGTTTGCCTGGTATCGCATCGTCTTCGGTGCCTTGCTGCTGGCATTCGTCTGAGTCGGGGCCCGTCCAACTCGAACAGGATCACGCCATGCCATCCAGCCGTCTGACGACGTTCATCATCATCGGGCTCATCCTTGGCCTGGCGAGCGGCTACGTCTCCTACACCTGGTTTCCGGAATCGTCGGCGGAATTCGCCGAGATGGCCGGCCTGCTGCCGACGATGTTCCTGCGACTGATCAAGATGATCATCGCGCCGCTGGTGTTTTCGACGCTGGTGGTCGGCATCGCCAAGATGGGCGACATCGCGACGGTGGGGCGCATCGGCGGCAAGGCGCTCGGCTGGTTCATCTTCGCCTCGCTGATTTCGCTGACGCTCGGTCTGATCCTGGTCGAGACGCTGGAACCCGGCAAGGCCATGCAGCTGCCGATTCCGGAATCGCACGCGACCTCGGGCATCGAAGCCGGCGCGCTGTCGCTGCAGACCTTCATCGCTCACACCATCCCCACCAGCATCCTCGATGCCATGGCGCGCAACGAGATCCTGCAGATCGTGGTGTTCTCTCTGTTCTTCGGCACCGCGATGGCCGCGCTCGGCGAACGCAGCAAGCCGGTGATCGAAGTCGTCGACGTGCTCGCGCACACCATGCTCAAGGTGACGGGCTACGTGATGCTGTTCGCGCCGCTCGCGGTGTTCGGCGCACTGGCGACCACGGTGGCAAAGCAGGGACTCGACATCCTCAAGGTGTACGGCATTTTCATGGGCGAGTTCTACATGGGCCTGCTGCTGCTGTGGGTGATCCTGACGCTGCTCGGTGGCGTCGTGATCGGTCCGCGCGTCGTGCGTCTGATCAAGCGCGTGCGTAGCCCGGTGATTCTCGCGTTCTCGACCGCCAGCTCCGAAGCGGCCTATCCGCGCACGCTCGAGGAACTCGAGAAGTTCGGCTGCAGCAACCGCATCGCCAGCTTCGTCCTGCCGGTCGGCTATTCCTTCAATCTCGACGGCTCGATGATGTATTGCACGTTCGCCGTCATGTTCATCGCGCAGGTGTATGGCATCGAGATTCCCATCAGCCAGCAGATCGCGATGGTCGCGGTGCTGATGCTCACTTCGAAGGGCATTGCCGGCGTGCCGCGCGCCTCGCTGGTCGTCATTGCCGCGACGCTGGCGCAGTTCGGTATCCCCGAAGCCGGCTTGGTGCTGCTGCTCGGCATCGACCACTTCCTCGACATGGGCCGCTCGGCCACCAATGTCATCGGCAACAGCATCGCGACCGCGGTGGTGTCGAAATGGGAAGGGGAGCTGGGACCGGAAGTGATCGAGACAGAGGCGCCCGTCGTGAGGCAGGCGGGCTGAGGCTTGCGACGGCATTGAGTGATACTTTAGTATCACTCAATGCGGACCGAACTCGTCACCACCCTCAAACGTCAGGCCACGGAGCTGCTCGCGGAACTCGAGCGCGACCGGCAGCCGATCCTGATCACGCAGCATGGATTGCCGAGCGCCTACCTCGTCGATGTGGAAACCTTCGAGGCGTTGCAGCAGCGCATGGCGGTGCTCGAGGGCATCGCGAGGGGCGAGATGGCCGTGGCGGAGAACAGGGTCGTTCCACACGCCGAAGCAAGGAAGCGCATGAGCCGATGGCTGAAATAATCTGGACCGAACCGGCCCTTTCCGACCTCGACGCCATCGCCGATTACATCGCTCTGGACAACCCGGCCGCTGCCGCGGCCGTAGTGAAGCGGGTTTTCGAGCACGTCGGGCAATTGAGTTCTCATCCCGAGAGCGGTAGTCGACCTCCCGAGCTGAAGCGATCTCGCTATCGACAGATCGTCGAGCCTCCGTGCCGCGTGTTCTATCGCACGGACGGCGAACGCGTGTATGTCCTCTACGTGATGCGTGCCGAGAGGTTGTTTCGACTTTCCCACCTGACGACGCGGGGCGACGTCGATCCGCCGCGCGACTAGTCGTCTCTCCCCGCGGACGAACGTAGTCCGTCTCTTGCGATCGTCCGTCCTTATGCATTTTTTACGCGGCAGCCGCCTTCTCCCCGCCGCGCCTTGATGCGCTCCGCTCCTACGATGCCGATATCGAAGGAGAACGAGCCATGCAGGACCTGATCTTCATCGGACTCATCGTCGCTCTGTACGCGGTCACGCACACGCTGGTCGTGGCGTTGTCGCGCCTCGGGAGAATCGAATGACGTTCGTCCAGTTTGCCCTGTGGGTCGTTGGTGCCGTGGCGGCCTACCTCATCTACGCCCTGCTCAGGGCCGAGAAATTCTGACGCGGAGAATGCAATGACGATGGCAGCGATCCTGCCCGGGCTGGCGGTGCTGGCCCTGGCCGTCCTCTGCGGCCGGCCTCTGGGGCACTACATTGCAGATGTACTCGAAGGCAAGGCTGCATCGCGCAGCCGCTTTCGCCTGCGGCTGGAGCGCGTGGTGTATCGCGTCGCGGGCATCGACCCGGAGCGCGAGAGCGGCTGGAAGCAGTACGCGATCGGCGTATTACTGTTCAGCGTCGTCGGTGCGCTGTTCGTCTATGTGCTGCAGCGCCTGCAGGTCTGGTTGCCGCTCAATCCTCAATCGTTCGCCAATGTGACGGCCGATTCGTCGTTCAACACGGCGATCAGCTTCGTCACCAATACCAACTGGCAGGGTTACGCCGGCGAGTCGACGATGAGCTACCTGACGCAGATGCTCGGGCTTGCCGTCCAGAACTTCGTTTCGGCAGCGACCGGCATTTCGGTGGCGGTCGCACTGATTCGCGGATTCGCCCGGCACACGTCGAAGACGATCGGAAATTTCTGGGTCGACCTGACCCGCACCACGCTCTATGTCCTGCTGCCGCTCGCCGGTGTGATGGCGCTGCTGCTGGTGTCGCAGGGCGTCATCCAGAACTTCGATGCGTACCGGGAAGTCACCGCCATCGCGCCGCAGGCAGACGGCAGTCATGTCCAGACGCTGGCCATGGGGCCGGTGGCCTCGCAGGAGGCCATCAAGGAGCTGGGCACGAATGGCGGCGGCTTCTTCAACGCCAACTCCGCGCATCCATACGAGAATCCGAACACGCTGACGAATTTCATCGAGATGTTCGCGATTCTGCTGATCCCGATCGCGCTGACGTTCACGTTCGGCCGCATGGTGGGGGATGCGCGGCAGGGATGGGCGGTGCTCGCGGGCATGGCCGTGCTGTTCGTTTCGCTGTGGCTGGTCGCTGCGCATTTCGAGCAGCAGGGCAATCCCGTCATGGCGCAGCTCGGCGCCGATACGTCACGCACCGACGCCCAGCCGGGCGGCAACATGGAAGGCAAGGAAGCGCGCTTCGGTATCGGCGCCTCCGCGCTGTTCGCAGCCATCACCACGGCGACGTCGACGGGTGCTGTCAATTCGATGCATGACTCGATGACGCCGCTCGGCGGTTTCGTGCCGATGTTCCTGATGCAGCTCGGCGAAGTGGCTTTCGGCGGCGTCGGTTCGGGTCTCTACGGCATGCTCATCTATGCGCTGCTCGGCGTGTTCATCGCCGGGCTGATGATCGGCCGCACGCCGGAATACCTGGGCAAGAAGATCGAAGCGTTCGACATGAAGATGACGTCGATCGCGATCCTGGCGACGCCGGCTGTCGTGCTGATCGGCACGGCGGTGGCGGTGTCGGCAGCGTCGGGCAAGGTCGGTGTCGCCAACCCCGGCGCACACGGCTTTTCGGAGCTTCTCTATGCCTTCAGTTCTGCCGGAAACAACAACGGCAGCGCCTTCGCGGGCCTCTCGGCCAATACGCCGTTCTACAACACGGCGCTCGGCATCGCGATGTGGCTCGGCCGCTTCTGGGTGCTCGTGCCGGTGCTCGCTATCGCCGGTTCGCTGGCGGCGAAGAAGCGCACGCCGGTCACTGCCGGAACCCTGCCGACGCACGGTCCGCTGTTCGTCGTACTGCTGATCGGCTCGGTGCTGCTGATCGGTGCGCTGACCTATGTGCCGGCGCTGGCGCTCGGGCCGATCGTCGAGCAGGTCATGATGGTCGGAGAATTGCCCTGATAGTTGGAGAATTGCGATGAGCCGTCCCGTTATCTCCCTGTTCGATCGCCAGCTCGTCGGCCCGGCGCTGTTCGATTCCCTGCGCAAGCTCGACCCGCGGGCGCAGGGGCGCAATCCGGTGATGTTCGTCGTGTACGTCGGCGCCATTCTCACGACGCTGCTATGGATTCAGTCGCTCGATGGCAGCGGCGATGCGCCGTCGGGTTTCATCCTCGGTGTGTCGGTGTGGTTGTGGATCACCGTGCTGTTCGCGAATTTTGCCGAGGCGCTCGCAGAGGGACGCAGCAAGGCGCAGGCCGCATCGCTGAAGGGCCTGAAGCAGACGGTGCAGGCGAAGTTCCTGACGCATCCGAAGCATCGCCACGTCCACAAGAAGGTGCCGGCCTCGGAGTTGCGCATCGACGACGTGGTCGTGGTCGAAGCCGGTGATCTCATTCCCGCCGACGGCGTCGTCATCGATGGCGCCGCCTCCGTGGATGAAAGTGCCATCACGGGCGAGTCGGCGCCGGTGATCCGCGAATCGGGCGGCGATTTCTCGTCGGTCACCGGCGGCACGAAAGTGCTGTCGGACTGGATCGTCGTGAAGATCACCGTCAATCCGGGCCAGGCTTTCATCGACCGGATGATCGCGATGGTCGAGGGCGCGCGGCGCCAGAAGACGCCCAACGAAATCGCGCTGACGATCCTGCTGGTCGCGCTGACGCTGGTGTTCCTGCTGGCGACGGTCACGCTGTTCCCGTTCTCGGTCTACGGCGTCGAAGTCACGAAGATCGGCCAGCCGGTCACCATCACAGCGCTGATCGCGCTGCTGGTCTGCCTGATCCCGACGACCATCGGCGGATTGCTCTCGGCCATCGGCATCGCGGGCATGAGCCGCATGATGCAGGCGAATGTGATTGCCACCTCCGGTCGCGCGGTGGAAGCGGCGGGCGATGTCGATGTGCTGCTGCTCGACAAGACCGGCACGATCACGCTGGGCAACCGCCAGGCGGCGGCGTTCCTGCCGGCCCATGGCGTGACCGAGCAGCAGCTTGCGGATGCCGCGCAGCTTGCGTCGCTGGCCGACGAGACGCCGGAAGGCCGGAGCATCGTCGTGCTGGCGAAGCGTTTCAACATTCGCGAGCGATCCTCGCAGGACGTGACATTCATTCCGTTCTCCGCGCATACCCGCATGAGCGGCGTCGATACCGGTGGCCGGCAGATCCGCAAGGGCGCACCGGATGCCATCCGCAAGCATGTGGAAGCGCTCGGGCAGCGGCTCCCGCCGGAGGTCACGGAACTGATCGAAACGATCGCACGCCGCGGCAGTACGCCGCTGGTGGTCGCCGACGACGTCACCGTGCTGGGCGTCATCGAACTCAAGGACATCGTCAAGGGCGGCATCAAGGAAAGATTCGCCGAGCTGCGTCGCATGGGCATCAAGACCGTGATGATCACCGGCGACAACGCGCTGACGGCTGCCGCCATCGCGGCGGAAGCCGGGGTCGATGACTTCCTCGCCGAGGCGACGCCGGAGATGAAACTCAAGCTCATTCGCGAGCATCAGTCGCAGGGCCGGCTGGTGGCCATGACCGGCGACGGTACCAACGACGCGCCGGCGCTCGCGCAGGCCGACGTGGCCGTGGCCATGAACTCCGGTACGCAGGCGGCCAAGGAGGCCGGCAACATGGTCGACCTGGATTCCAATCCCACCAAGCTCATCGAAGTCGTCGAGACCGGCAAGCAGATGCTGATGACGCGCGGTTCGCTGACGACATTCAGCATCGCGAACGACGTGGCGAAGTATTTCGCCATCATCCCGGCGGCGTTCGCCACGACCTATCCGCAACTGAATGCGCTGAACGTGATGCAGCTTGCGAATCCGACGTCCGCAATCCTCTCGGCCGTGATCTTCAATGCACTGATCATCGTGTTCCTGGTGCCGCTCGCGCTGAAGGGCGTGAAGTACCGGGCGCTCGGCGCCGCGGCGCTGTTGCGGCGGAACCTGCTGGTCTACGGACTCGGCGGCATCCTGGTGCCGTTCGCCGGGATCAAGCTGATCGACAGTGCACTGGTGCTGTTCGGCGTGGCCTGAGACTTACGCATCTTCGAGGTGAAGAACCATGGTTTCGCAGATCCGTCCCGTCCTGGTCATCTTTTCGTTCCTGGCGATCACCACGGGCATCATCTATCCGTTCGTCGTCACGGGCATTGCACGCGCCGCCTTTGCAGACGAGGCGGGCGGCAGCCTGATCGTGAAGGACGACAAGGTCATCGGCTCGCGCCTGATCGGGCAGAATTTCACGGAGCCGCGGTATTTCTGGGGCCGCCCGTCGGCGACCGGCACCTCGCCGTATAACCCGCTGGCTTCCGGCGGCACGAACCAGGGACCGCTCAATCCCGCGCTCGCCGAAGCCATCAAGACGCGCATCGATTCGTTGCGTGCCGCCGATCCAGGCAACAACGCGCCGGTGCCGGTGGACCTGGTCACGGCCTCTGCCAGCGGACTCGATCCACACATCAGTGTCGCGGCGGCCGACTACCAGGTGGCGCGCGTCGCACGCGCACGCGGGCTGCCGGTCGATCGCGTTGGCGAACTGGTCGCGCAGCATCGCGACGATCGCTGGCTGGGACTGTTCGGCGAGCCGACCGTCAACGTACTGGAGTTGAACCTCGCGCTCGAGCACGTCGCCGTGCAGGTCGGCGAGTGAGCGCATAATCCGGCACATGTCCGCTTCCGAATCCGTGCGTCCTTCGCCCGAGGCGTTGCTGGCCGAAGCGCAGCGCCACGAACGCGGCCGGCTCAAGATCTTTCTCGGCGCGGCGCCCGGCGTCGGCAAGACGTACGAGATGCTAAGTGTCGCCCGCCGCAAGCAGGCGGAGGGCATCGATGTCGTCGTCGGCATCGTCGAGACGCATGGACGCCAGGAAACGGAGGCCTTGCTGGCAGGTCTGCCGCAGATGGCGCGGCGGCACGTGCCGTACCGCGATCGCGCACTCGAAGAACTCGATCTGGATGCGTTGCTCGTGCGCCGGCCGCAGCTTGCACTGGTGGACGAACTCGCGCACACGAACGTGCCGGGTTCGCGTCACGCGAAACGCTACCAGGACGTGCAGGAGCTGCTCGATGCCGGCATCGATGTCTACACGACCCTCAACGTCCAGCACCTCGAAAGCTTCAACGACATCGTAGAACGCATCACCGGCGTGGAAATCCGCGAGACGGTTCCGGATGCCGTCCTCGAACAGGCGCGCGATGTCGAACTGATCGATCTGCCGCCCGACGATCTGATCGAGCGGCTGCGGCAGGGCAAGGGGTATGTTCCGGGGGCGGCCCCGCGCGCGCTCGATAATTATTTCTCGCGCGGCAATCTGCTCGCGCTGCGCGAACTGGCGCTACGTGCCGCGGCCGAACGAGTCGACGACGACATGTCGACATTCATGCGTGCTCACGCCATCGCCGGGCCGTGGCCGGCGCGCGGCCGGCTGGTCGTCTGCATAGACGCGACACCGGCGAGCGACCACGTCATCCGCACCGCCAAGCGTCTCGCCGATCAGCGTCACGTACCCTGGACTGCGGTGTACGTGCAGACGCTCGGCACCGGTCTCATCACGTCGCATCGCGAGCAGCTCGATGCAAACCTGGCGCTGGCTTCGCAGCTCGGCGCCGACACGGCCATCCTGACCGCCGATCGCGTTGGCGAGGCCATCGTCGACTATTCACGCACGCACAATGCGGCGCAGATCGTGGTCGGCCGCGTGCGCGACCTGCGGCATCGGCTGTGGCCGCGGAGGCGTCTCGCGCAGTGGCTGCTGGAACACGGTACGGAGTTCGAGATCACGGTGGTCGGCGACGCAACTGCCGAGGCCGCCTCGTCGCGGCAGCGCCGTCCACGTGCGTGGGGTCCATTGCTCACCACCCGCGAAGCGGTGCTGGCCATGGCGTTCGCCGCGGGCGCGACGGGCATCAGCTATCCGCTGGAACCGTTCATCGGCAGCAGCAATCTGGCGCTGATCTTCCTGCTGGCTGTGACCTTCGCCGGCGCGATGGGCGGCCTGGCTGCCTCGCTGCTCACCAGCGTGGCGGGATTCATGGCGTACAACTACCTGTTCACGGAGCCGCGTTACTCGCTGACCGTGGATCAGCCGAGCGATGTTGCGACGTTGCTGGTATTCCTGGCGGTGTCATTCGTGGTCGGCCAACTCGCGGCCCGGATGCGGCGACAGGCAAGCGATGCCTGGCGCAGCACGCGACGGGTGGAGACGCTGTTCGATTTTTCCCGCCGCCTTGCGACCGCCGTCGACGAGCGTGATCTCCTGGGCGCCGCAGCGGGCGGCATGAGCGAACTGCTGGGACAACGCTGCGTCATTCTGGCGTCGACGACGGAGCGACGCGCCACACCGCCAGACGAGTGGGTGCGTGCGCGCGAGTTCAACGATACCGACCAGGCGGCCGCCGACTGGGCCCTGAGTCATCGCGAAGTCGCTGGCCATGGCACCGGCACGTTGCCGGCGGCAAGCTGGCATTTCCTGCCGGTCGTGCAGTCCAACCAGGCGCTGGGTGTCATCGGCATCCATTTCCCCGGCAGTGTCGATGCCGTCAGCGCAGAACAGAGCCGGCTGCTGTTCACGCTGCAGGCGCAGCTGAGTTCGGCGTGGGAACGATTGCGGCTGCGTCAGCTTGCGCAGGATGCGCGATTGCGTCAGACCGCGGAATCGCTGCGCTCCGCACTGCTGGCCTCGGTATCGCATGACCTGCGCACGCCGCTGGTCGCCATCACTGGCGGCCTGACGGCGCTGCGCGATCTGTCGCACAACATTCCGGAAACCGACAAGGCGCGTCTGCTGGCCGGCGCCATCGCCGAAGCCGAGCGTCTCAACCGGCTCATCCAGAACCTGCTCGACATGACACGCCTGTCGTACGGCGCGCTGACGTTGCGCCTGGCGCCGCTCGAGGTGCGCGATGTCGTGAGTGAAGCAATTTCCCGACTCGGCAGTCTGCTCGACGCATACGAGGTGGCCGTGAACCTGCCGGCGGAGCTTCCAGCCGTGCAGGCGGATGCGACGCTGCTCGGACAGGTGCTGGTCAACCTGCTTGAGAACGCCGTGAAGTTCGCGCCGCCCGGCAGCACGCTCGCGATCGAGGCGCAGTCCGTGAAGGAAGGCGTGCAGATTGCGGTCATCGACCAGGGACCGGGGATTTCCGCCGCGGAACGCGACAAGGTCTTCGACCTGTTTCATCGTGCACAGCAACGCGACAGCGTTGCTGCGGGCGCCGGCCTCGGCTTGTCGATCTGCAAGGGCTTCGTCGAAGCGATGGGCGGCACGATCGTGGCGCACGAAGGTGCGCAGGGCAGGGGCACGCGCATCGAGTTCATCCTGCCCGCCGGTCGGTGAGCGCGGTGCGTATGCGCGCTGATGTGTCATTCTCGCTGTCATGAATCCCCGCCCGCGCATTCTCATCGTCGATGACGAGGAGCAGATCCGTCTGTTTCTGCGCATCACGCTGAATGCCGCCGGCTACGAACCGGTCGAGGCTGCAACGGGTCGCGCCGCCATCGAAGTTGCCACGGGCAGAAAACCGGACCTGATGCTGCTGGACCTGGGCCTGCCGGATGTCTCTGGGCTGGATGTCATTCGCGCCGTGCGTGTGTGGACGCAACTGCCCATCATCGTGCTGTCGGTCCGGTCCGAAGAGTCGGACAAAGTCGCTGCGCTCGATGCGGGTGCCAACGACTACGTTCTGAAACCCTTCAGCACGGCCGAATTGCTGGCGCGCATCCGTGCCTCGCTGCGCGCCTATTCGGGCGAGACGACCGCTGCGGTCATCGAGGTCGGCGCGCTGCGCATCGACGTGCCGGCGCATGAGGTCCGGCTGCACGGGAATCTCATCAAACTGTCACCGAAGGAATTCGATCTGCTGCTGGTGCTGGCTCGCGCGGCCGGGCGCGTGTGCACCCATCGACAGTTGCTGGAACAGGTGTGGGGTCCGACGCACCGCGACGACGTGCAGTATCTGCGGGTCTACGTCGCGCAACTGCGCGAGAAGCTCGGCGAGGCGAGCGGGGTGCCGAAGTACCTCATGAACGAACCGGGAATCGGTTACCGGCTGGTCATGGACACCCCCTGACGATTCCTTGCCAAAGTTGGGCCCTCGCCAAAGTTGGGCAAGCGAACCTGCAAAAATGCGTGACTGCC
Source organism: Povalibacter sp. (assembly GCF_036735925.1). Classification (NCBI taxonomy): domain Bacteria; kingdom Pseudomonadati; phylum Pseudomonadota; class Gammaproteobacteria; order Steroidobacterales; family Steroidobacteraceae; genus Povalibacter; species Povalibacter sp. The sequence continues at coordinate 27,052 of NZ_DAINNK010000026.1, read as the reverse complement.
CGGTCGGACAGCTCCGTATACTGCCGTCCTCGGTCAGAACCCCATGAACCGCCGCCTCCTCAAACTGCTGTCGCTCTGGATCGTGCCGCTGCTGATTGCGCGCGCCATGATCCCGGCCGGCTACATGCTGTCGACGGCGGACGGCTTGCAGCTCATGTTCTGTCCGTCGGTCGTGCAGGCGCCGGCGATGGCGGGGCCCTCGCACGCCGGGCACATGGACCATTCGGCCCATGCGGGCCACGACATGTCGCAGCACGCCGGGCATCACGGCAGCGCGCCTGCCGGCGATACGTCGCATGAGAACTCGGCCTGTCCGTTCTCGCTCGTCGCGACTGCAGCACTGCTCGACATTCCTTACGTCGCACCGACGTCGATCCGTCCGGTCGATGAAAGTATCGAGTTCACTTCGGTGCCGGCTGCCGGTACCGCACTTCAGCATCTCGACCGCATTCGCGGTCCACCCCGGTTCTCCTGAAAGCTCGTTGAACGATCCGTCGCCGTTCGCGGTGGCGGTCCTCACGCTTTTCGCGTCGGCGCGTGCCGGCGCTGGAGAAACAAATGCATACCCGGATTCGCGTGCCGGCAACGACTGCTTGTGTCGTTGCCTGCGCGTTGCTGCAGCCAGTCGCCGCCGAGGAGACCGGACCCAGCAGAACCCTCGGCACCGTGACCGTCCTGGGCACGCGCCCGACCTCATTGCCGACCCAGATTCCCACCACCATCGAAGGCATCACGGGCGACGACATCGCCGACGCCATCAACGCCACCGATGCCGAGGACGCGCTGAAGTACTTTCCGAGCCTGCTGGTACGCAAGCGCTACATCGGCGACTACGACCACGCCGTGCTGGCGAGTCGCGCTTCGGGCACCGGCAACAGCGCGCGTTCGCTCGTGTATGCCGACGGCATCCTGCTGTCGAACCTGCTGGGCAACGGCGCGACCTACACGCCGCGCTGGGGGATGGTCACGCCCGCGGAGATCGAACGAGTCGACGTGCTGTATGGGCCGTTTTCCGCCGCCTATCCGGGCAATTCCGTCGGCGCCGTCGTCGATTACGTCACGCGCATGCCGGATCGCTTCGAAGCCCACGTGCGCGCCACCACGTTCGGCCAGAAGTTCGATGTGTACAGCACCGATGCGACCTACGACGGCTACCAGGCCAGTGCGTCGATCGGCGACCGCTTCGGTAAATGGTCGGGGTGGCTGAGCTACAACCGACTCGACAGCGAGAGCCAGCCGTTGGTGTATGCGAACAAGCTCGTCAGCAGCGGCATGCCCGGCAATGCAGGCATACCGGTAACGGGCGCCATCGCGGGAAAGAATCCGCGCAACCAGGACTGGCTGCTGCTCGGCACGACCAACCAGGCGCACACCGTGCAGGATCAGGCCAAGCTGAAGCTCGCCTATGACTTCACCGACGATCTGCGTGCGAGCTACACGCTGGGCTGGTGGCGCAACGAAGCCGAACGCGCTTCGGAAACCTGGCTGCACGATGCCGATGGCAATCCCGTGTACAGCGGCACGGTCAATGTCGATGGACGGTCATACACCGTGGCGGCGACGGACTTCGCCCCCAGCCGCGGCGATCTGCAGCATTTCATCCACGGGCTGTCGCTCAAGCAGGGCAGCGGCGGCGCGTTCGACTGGGAAATCGCCGCGAGTCTCTACGACTACGATCGCGACGAGGTGCGTTCACCGACCGTCGCCCTGCCGGCCGCGGAGAACGGCGGCGCCGGTCGCATCACGGACCAGTCCGGCACCGGCTGGAACACGCTGGCATTGCGCGGCACCTGGCGGCCCGAGTCGCAGGCGGAGCATGTCGTCGACTTCGGCTATCAGCGCGACGACTATCGGCTGCGCACGCTCGTCTCCAACACCTCGAACTGGCTCGACGGATCGCCCGAATCGCGCTTCTCGGCATTTCGCGGCGACACGCTGCTGCAGAGTCTGTATCTGCAGGACACGTGGCAGTTCGCGCAGGACTGGCGCGCGACGCTCGGTCTGCGCGGCGAAAACTGGCAGGCCTCGAACGGTGCGCTGTCGAATGCGACGACCACACTCACCTTCGCGGAGCGCGACGAAACCCACTGGTCGCCCAAGGCCGCCGTCGCCTGGCAATTCGCGCCGCAGTGGTCGGTGAAGGCGTCGCTGGGCCGCGCCGTGCGCATGCCGACGGTGGCCGAGCTGTACCAGGGATTGATCTCCACCAGCGTGATCGTCAACAACGATCCGAACCTGCGGCCCGAGAAGTCGTGGACATCGGAGGTGACCTTGCAACGCGATCTGCAGCGCGGCGGCCTGCGGGCCACCGTGTTTCACGAGGACACGCGCGATGCGTTGTATTCGCAGACCAACGTGACCGTGACGCCGAACGTCACCAGCATCCAGAACGTCGACCATCTCCGCACCACGGGCCTGGAATTCTCGGGCAATCTGGCGGACGTGCTGGTGACAGGCTTCGATCTCGCGGCCAGCGTGACCTACGCGCACTCGCGCATCGTGGAGAACGACAACTTTCCGGCCAGCGAGGGCAAGTGGCAGCCGCGGGTTCCCGACTGGCGCGCCAATCTGCTCGCGACGTATCGCATCGGCGAACGCTGGACGACGACACTGGGCGCGCGCTACAGCGGCAGGCAGTACAACACGCTGGACAATGCGGATCCGAACGGCTTCGCCTACACCGGCGTCAGCGAGTTCTTCACGATCGATGCGCGGGTGCGCTGCGCAGTCAGCGAGCAGATCACCGTCTCGTTGAGCGCGGACAATCTGAACGGCGACGATTACTGGAATTTCCACCACTACCCGCAGCGCACGTTCGCGGCGGAGGTCAGCGTGGATTTCTGAGAAGAGCCGGAAGGTTCACACGGAGATCACGGAGGACACGGAGGTCGGAAGAAGAAAATTTTCCACGGGGGACACGGGGAGCACGGGGTCTCGGAACAGAAATTTTCTTTCCCCGTGTTCCCCGTGTCCCCCTTCTTCCCCCGTGGAAATTCTTCTCTCTTGATCTCCTTCTCCGTGAACTCCGTGATCTCCGTGTGAAATCCGAATTCCCGGATCTCATCCCGCCGTCAGCATGCGGTCGAGCAACCCGGGCTGCATCTTGCGCAGGAAGCGCTCGGCGTTCTGTGGCCGGTCGGCGCGTTCGAAGGACAGGCAGCGTTCCAGCAGTTTTTTCGCGCGGCTGTTGAGGCCGGCGATCGGCGCGAACGTCAGGTTCTTCTGGCGCGCCACGATCATGCTGTGACGCTGGTAGGGATGCGTGCCGGTGAGCATTTCGTAGGCGATCACGCCCAGCGGATACAGGTCGTCGGCGGGATGCGGACGCGAAAGCTGTGCCCAGGGATCGGCGGCATAGGCCTCGGTGTAGGCGCGCAGCGTCTGCGTGTCGAGCACATCGAGGGATTCGTTGCTGTTCGGCAGTGCATTGATCAGGCCGAAGCACATCACCTTGGCCGTGCCGTCGTCGCACAGGAAGATCGCGTGCGGGCTCAGGTCCGCATGCACGACGCCGTGACGGTGTGCGTGCGCCAGGCCGCTAGCAATGCCGGAGATGATCGGCCAGGCGGCGGCGTACGGCATGCCCTGTCCGCGGACTTCGCGGATCAGTCCGCTCAGCCAGCGTCCGCGCAACGGCTCCATGACGATGAAGACGCTGTCGCCGTGACGGCCGATGTCGTGGATCGCCGCGATGTTCGGATGCGAAAGATGCTGCGTGCGCCGCACGGCGGTTTCGAGGGTGGTCAGCGCGTCGGGCTGGTGGCGCAGATTGACCGCGACGATCTTGACCGTTACGCGGCGTTCCGCACCGGCGGAGGCGAGGTCGACGGCTTCGAATACCTGTCCGATGCCGCCGGCGCCGAGATGACTGGCCAGGCGATAGCGGCCTTTCAGCACCGAGCCGGGACCGATCGATTCCGGCGCGTCGGCCTGCGGTTCGGTGAAGGCGCGCGAGTCGTACCACTCGATCGGGCCGGTGAGCGGCGGTTCGGAACGGGCGGCAGCGGCGGGAATGTCGCTGCCCGCGACGGCCTGCAACAACGCAGCGACGCGGCGCTCGGTGTCCTTGATGCGCGCGGCAGGGGCGGCGCTCACCGCCGCATCGAGCATGCCGGAGTCGATCCACACCGTGCGATCGCTCGGATAGCCCTCGAGTGCATCGAGCAGCGCGCGTCCTGCGGCATGCGCGATGCGCTTCTGTTTCAGCGCCGCCTCGATGGAGAGATTCCAGAATCGCGTGCCGGCCGGATCGGCCTGGCTGGATTGCAGCAACGCCTTGCAGGCCGCTTCCAGGGTCAGCGAACCGTTACACAGATCGTCGATGATCCGGTCGATATGCCGCGCCATAGTCGTTTTCCTTGTGAGGCCGGGTCGCGAAACCCGGGGATCCAGCGATGCGTGGCTGAAGAATATTCACGGATATCGACGCCGGGATGTGACCGCCGGCTCATTTCGTTCGCCGCTGCGACGCGTTGCATGCAATTTCTTACATGCCGGTGCCACGGTGTGGTTCGCGGCTGGTGTTATGTCGCGGAGAGGAGTTTCACACGGAGATCACGGAGCACACGGAGGTCGGAAGGGAGAAGAGGATTTCCACGGGGAAGAATGGGAACACGGGGAGCACGGGGAAAGAAAATTTCTGTTCCGAGACCCCGTGTCCCCCGTGTTCCCCGTGGAAATTCTTCTTGATCTTATCTCCGTGTCCTCCGTGATCTCCGTGTGAAACCCGGATCTTCCTACCCGTTCGCAGCGACGCGATCGACGGGCAGGGGAATGACTTCGGCGAGCGGGCGTGTTTCGGTTTCGGCGGCGGGCCGGGGGCGAGGAGCGAGGCGGGGAATGGGATCGTCGCCGTGCAGTTGCTGGTGGGTGTTGGCGAGCCACTGTTCGATGTGGCGACGGAAGCGTTCGATGGCGCGGGCGCGGAAGACGATGAGGCCGGTGCCTTCGAACATCTGTTCCTGCGCCGGCGTCACGTGATACCACCATTGCAGCCGGTCGAGTCGCGATCCCTGGAAGTACGGCAGCGAGATCGAGAAACGGCGACCTCTGCGGGTCGGCTCGGTTTCAGCGAAAGCGAAATAGTCTTCGAGTGCGCGAGGCAGTTCGATGAGCGTCATCCGATCACTTGGGGAGCGTGGGAGCGACGCGCCGATCATAGCGAGTAGGGAATGCACCTTCCAAGGCCTCGCGAAGACTTCGACAGAACTTTTTTCCGGGCGATGACCTGGGCGCGATGCAAACGCAATCGGGGTGGTGCAAGACAGACTGTCGCGCACCGAATTGGTCCAGTGCCGGGGGGTCGATCGGCAGCGACTGACGGATTCCGCCGCCGGCCGCAATGGCGGACCGGTTTTCGAATTCCGCGCGGTACGCGAGCAATCGCAGGCGGAAAGGCACGGAGCGCGTCGGCATTCGCCCGGCGCCAGTGAGATCCAGATCACACAATTCCTGCGCCGTCAGCCCTTCATCTTCGCCGCCTGTCTGCCGATGCAAACTGGGTGAAGCCGCGTCCGCGGTGCCTACGGCTACCGGTGTTCAGGATCGATGCTGAAGAAGATCGCCATATCGCAGGTCCGGACGGGAATGTTCCTCAGCTCCGTCGAAGGCTCCTGGATGAATCATTCCATCTGGAAGAGCAAGTTCGTCATCAACGATGACGAGACGCTGGCGCGCGTGCGCAACTGCGGCGCGAAGGAATGCTGGATCGACGTATCGCAGGGAGTCGACGTGGCGTCCGAGGCGCCGCTGGTGCAGGTCGTGCCGCGATCGCCGGCGGAGCAGACGGCGCCGGCCAATGCGCCCGTGTCGTCGCAGCGCAAGTCGATGGCGGATGAACTGCAGAATGCCGCGAACGTGCTGAAGCGCTCCAAGGCAGCGGTCAACTCGCTGTTCGCCGAAGCGCGCATGGGCAATGCAGTCAACACCGGCGAGTGCAAGCCGCTGGTCGACGACATCGTCAATTCCGTGGACAGCAATGCCGATGCGCTCATCAGCCTGTGCCGGCTGAAGCTGGCGGACGAATACACTTATATGCACTCGGTCTCGGTGTGCGCGCTGATGGTGTCGCTGGGCCGCCAGCTCGGACTCGACGATGACATGTGTCGCGACGCGGGCATGGCGGGGCTGCTGCACGATCTGGGCAAGGCCGCGATGCCGCAGGACATTCTCAACAAGCCCGACAAGCTCACGGACGAGGAATTCACGATCATCAAGTCGCATCCCGTGCGCGGCCACGAGATGCTGCTCGACGCCGGCGTCGACAACGATCGCGTGCTCGATGTCGCGCGCCATCATCACGAGCGCATCGACGGCAAGGGCTATCCCGACAAGCTGTCGGCCGACAACATCTCGTTGATCGCGCGCATGAGCGCGGTCTGCGACGTCTACGATGCGATCACGTCGAACCGTCCCTACAAGGCTGGCTGGGATCCGGCCGAGTCCATCGCGAAGATGGCGTCGTGGCAGGGTCACTTCGATCCGATCGTGCTGCAGACGTTCGTCAAGACGATCGGCATCTATCCGGTCGGTTCGCTGGTGCGTCTGGCTTCCGGCAAGCTGGCAGTGGTGGTCGAACAGAATCCGAAGAAGCTCACGGCGCCCAAGGTGAAGGTGTTCTTCTCGACCAAGTCCGGCTTGCCGCTCGAACCGAAGCTCATCGACCTCGCCGAGTCGCACGTGCAGGAAAAAATCATCGCGCGCGAACCGCCCGAGAACTGGAACTTCAGTTATCTGCAGGATCTCTGGGCAAGCCACGTTCCCTGACGTTCGGAAGGTCTTCCTGTGGGGCCGGCTTCAGCCGGCCTGATCGTCCGATCGTCTCACTCCATCTCCATTTCCCGTTTCGTTGTCGTTACAACAGGGTCACCTCCCGTCGATTCCTGCGCGCGCGGCATTTCTGAGTTTCAGTGATGCGCATTTCTCGTCGACTGCATCGCCGATAACGTAGCGCGCAGTTGTCGAATCGAAGGGGCATCGAATGAAACGCAGATGGATCGCGCCGGTCGCGCTGATCGGAGTTGTCGTCGTCGCGGGATCCGCGCTGGCGGCATGGAAGCATGCGAGCCTGGTCGAGGCGGACATCGCTGCGGCGAGTCAGCCGGAAGCGGCGGAGGCGGTCGCGGTGGCGATTGCGCAGGAACGGCAGCACAGCCGCACGACGACGTCGATCGGCACCGTCGTCGCGCTGCGATCGATCACCGTGCGCAATGAGCTGCCGGGCACCGTGAAACAGGTGGCGCTGGTGCCCGGGCGGATCGTGGAAGCGGGTACGGTGCTGGTGGCGCTGGACGTTTCGGTGGAAGAGGCGGAGCTGCGGGCATTGGAAGCGCAGGCCGAGCTGGCGAGAACGCAGTTCGCGCGCATGCAGCGCATGAGCGAGCAGCGCGCCGCTTCCGAAATGGAAGTGGACACGGCGAGGGCGGAGCGCGACGTATCGCTCGCGCAGATCGAGAAAACCCGCGCGATCATCGCGCGCAAGACCATTCGTGCACCGTTCCGGGCGCGGGTGGGCATTGCCGACGTTCATCCCGGGCAGTATCTGAACGAAGGCACGTTGCTGACGACGTTGCAGGGCGTGGACGAATCCGCGTACGTCGATTTCACCGTGGCGCAGCAGGTGGCGGCGGCGTTGCGGGCGGGAACGAACGTACAGGTCCTTGCCTCCGGTGCCGAGCACGCGACCGCCGCCGAAATCCTCGCAATCGATGCACGCGTCGATCCGGTCACGCGCAATGCAACGGTTCGCGCCAGATTGCACGATGTGACGCGTGCACCGGCGCCGGGTGCGTCCGTACGCGTGCAGGTGCCGCTCGGTGTGCCGACGCTCGCGGTAGCGATTCCGGCCAGCGCGCTGCGCAAGGGACCGTCCGGCGATCACGTATTCGTGCTGGAACAGGACGAGCATGGCGACACGCGCGCCAGAACGCGTCTGGTGAAGGTCGATGCGCTGTCCGGCGATGAGATCGTGGTTACGGACGGCCTGTCGGTCGGCGAGCGGGTTGCAACGTCCGGGTCCTTCAAGTTGCGCGAGGCTGCGCTGGTGGTCGCCGAGACACCTGCCGAAGCCGTCGCAGCGAATGCGGTGAAGCCCGCCAACGTCAATCTCTGACGGCGGAACCCTCCCATGCGCTCATTCACCGACATCTTCATTCGTCATCCGGTTCTCGCCGTCGTCGTCAACCTCGTGCTGGTGCTGGTCGGTACGCGTGCGCTCCTGACGCTGCCGGTGCAGCAGTTTCCGAGCGTCGAAAGTTCATCGGTCATCATCACCACGGTGTACACCGGTGCGAGCGCCGAGACGATCCGCGGCTTTCTGACCACGCCGATCGAGCGCGCGGTGTCCGCCATCAGCGGCGTCGACTACATCGAGTCCACCAGTCGCGCCGGACTCAGTACCGTCACGATCCGGCTGAAGCTCGATCACGACAGCACCGACGCGCTGGCGCAGGTCACGGCCCGTCTGCAGCAGGTGCGATCCGAGCTGCCGGCGGAAGCCGAACCGCCGACGTTGGAAGTGCAGCGCGCGGACCGTCCCTATGCGACGTTCTATCTCGGCTTCACGTCGACGCAGCGCGACGTGCCGGCGCTGACCGACTGGCTGTCGCGCACCTTGCAGCCGCAGCTCGCGACGCTCGAAGGCGTGCAGCGCGTCAGCTTCGAAGGCGCGCGGCCGCTGGCCATGCGCGTCTGGATCGATCCCGATCGCCTCGCGGCACGCAACCTGTCGCCGGGCGACGTGCAGGCGGCGCTGCAGCGGAACAACTATCTCGCCGCGGTCGGCCAGACCAAGGGCAATCTCGTGCAGGTGAACCTGCTCGCGGATACGGATCTGCGCGCGGTGTCGGAGTTCGAGAACCTGATCGTGGCGGATCGCGATGGCGCGATCGTGCGGCTGAGCGATGTGGCGCGCGTGGAACTCGGCGCCGAAGAGGCGACGATGGTCGCCAAGTACAACTCGCAGCAGAGCGTGTACCTGGGCGTGTGGCCGCTGCCGGGAACGAACGAGATCGAAGTCGCGCAGCATCTGCGCGAGGAAATGCAGCGGATCGAGCCCAACCTGCCTGACGACATCGAGATGCGGCTGGTGTGGGACGGCACCATGTTCATGCGCAGCGCGCTGAAGGAGATCACCAAGACGCTCGGCGAGACGGTGCTGATCGTCGCGATCGTGGTGTTCCTGTTCTTGGGCTCGATCCGCACGGCGCTGGTGCCGCTGGTGGCGATGCCGGTGTCGCTGGTCGGTGCCGCCATCGTCATGCTGGCCTGCGGCTTCAGTCTGAACCTGCTGACCATCCTCGCCATCGTGCTGTCGGTCGGCCTGGTGGTGGACGATGCCATCGTGGTGGTGGAGAACATCGAGCGGCACGTGCGCGAAGGCAAGTCGCGCATCGAGGCGGCATTGCTGGGTGCGCGCGAGCTGGCGGGTCCGATCGTTGCGATGACGATCACGCTGGCGACGGTCTACACGCCGATCGCATTCCAGGGTGGATTGACCGGCTCGCTGTTCCTCGAATTCGCGATCACGCTGGCGGCGGCTGTGGTCGTCTCCGGCATCGTCGCGCTGACGTTGTCGCCCGTCATGAGTTCGCATTTCCTGCACGCGCACGGCAAGCAGGGGAAGCTGACGATCATCGTCAATCGCGCTTTCGACGTCGTCAGCCGCGCCTATGCGCGCGGGCTGGATCGTGCGCTCGGGATGCGTGCGGTCGTCGTCGTGTTGGCGCTGCTGGTGACGCTGGCGGCATGGCCGCTCTATCAATACTCGCGCCAGGAACTGGCGCCGGTCGAAGACCAGAGCCATATCAGCCTGTTCTTCGAAGCCTCTCCGGATTCGACCTTGAAGGCGACGGATCACGATTCGCAGAAGCTGATCCAGGCGATCACGGCATTCCCGGAAACCGATTTCACGTGGTCGCTGACGGCCGACTGGGGCGGCTTCGGCGGACTCGTGGCGAAGGACTGGCACGAGCGCGGACGATCCACGGAACAGATGTTCGGCGATGTCTACAACGCGGTGTCGCAGGTGCCGGGGCTGCGCGTCTACACGCGCCTCGATCCGCCGCTGCCGACGCCGGGTCAGTACGACGTCGAGCTGATCGTGCAGAACGAGTCGTCGCTCGAAGAACTCATGGCGACCGTGCAGGCGGTGCAGGATGCGGGCATGAAGAGCGGCAAGTTCCTGTACGTCGACACAGATCTGAAGTTCGATCTGCCGCAGGCACGCGTGGTGCTGGATCGCGAACGTCTCGCCGATCTCGGGCTCGATCTCGCCACGGTCGGACGGGAACTCGGCACGCTGCTTGGTGGCGCGTACGTCAACCGCTTCAACTACTTCGATCGCAGCTACAAGGTCATTCCGCAGATCGGCGATGAGGATCGCGCCACGCTCGATCCGCTGCTGGATCTCAAGATCAAGACGCCGGATGGCACGCTCGTACCCGTGTCGACTTTCATGCGCATCGAGTCGACCACCGGTCCGCGCACGCTGAATCGCTTCCAGCAGCGCAACTCGGCGCGTGTGTTCGGCGGCGTGCAGCCGGGTGTGACCAAGGACGAAGGCCTGCGGGTGCTGGAGGCGGCGGCGACGGCCGGTCGCACGGGTTCGCTGATCGACTACGCGGGCGAGTCGCGCCAGATCCGCCAGGAAGGTGCGGCGCTTACGGCCACGCTCGCGTTCGCCGTCGTGCTGATCTACCTGGTGCTCGCGGCGCAGTTCCAGAGCTTCCGCGATCCTCTGATCGTGCTGCTCGGCTCCGTGCCGCTGGCGATCTCCGGCGCGCTGGTGTTCACGTTCCTGGATCTGACCACGATCAACATCTATTCGCAGGTTGGCCTGATCACGCTGGTCGGACTCATCGCCAAGAACGGCATCCTGATCGTGGAATTCGCCAACACGTTGCAGGAACGCGGCATCGAGAAACTTGCCGCGTTGCGCGAAGCCGCGCTGACGCGTCTGCGGCCTGTGCTGATGACGTCCGCCGCGACGGTGTTCGGCCACTTTCCGCTGGTGCTGGTGTCGGGTCCCGGTGCCGAAGCGCGCAACAGCATCGGCATCGTGCTGGTCACCGGCATGATCGTCGGCACGATCTTCACGCTGTTCGTGGTGCCGGTGTTCTACAGCCTGATCGCTGCGGATCATCGCTCGCAGGTGCCGCTCGACGATGTGGCGGTTGAACCTTCGGTGGCGTGAGATCCCCCAGCGGGACAGGGGTTTCTGTAGGTCAGGCTTCAGCCTGACTTCCGAAAAAGAGGCCGGCTAAAGCCGGCCCCACAGTAAGAACCCCCACCCTAACCCTTCCCCCGCTACGCGTAGGAGGGGATCAGACGTAGTCTGGGAAGGGGATCGGCGGAGAACACTCACGTGAACGATGCGAAGGTCGAAGGTGGCTGCCTTTGCGGCGCGGTACGTTACCGGGTCTGCGGACCGCTGCTGTCGAGCAGTATCTGTCATTGCCCGACCTGTCGGCGTGCCAGCGGGGCGCCCGCGGTCGCCTGGTTCGTCGTGCGTCTCGATCACTTCGAACTGTTGCGCGGCGACCTGACGACATTCGCGTCGTCGGCCCCTGTGATCCGGCAGTTCTGCGGACGCTGCGGCAGTCAGATCGTCTATCGCAATGACGATGCCCCGGCGCTGATCGAGCTGACGACGGCCACCCTGGACGATCCGGAAGTCTTTCCGCCGACGCGCGAAATCTGGCTGTCGCACCGCATTGCCTGGGAAGCGGTCGACCCGCAGCGCGAGCAGGACCCTGAGGAAAGTCATGCCTGACTACCGGCGTCCGGTCAGTTGAGTCGGCAACGCAGGGGCGTACAGTGCGCCACAGTTCCATCAACAGGCCGGGAGGCAATCATGACGAGCACAGGTCCCTACAGGGGAAGCTGTTTCTGTGGCGAAGTGCAGTTCGAAGTGTCCGGGCAGCCGGCGGCGATGGGCTATTGCCATTGCGGTTCCTGCCGCCAGTGGTCGGCCGGCCCGGTCAATGCGTTCAGCCTGTGGCAATCGCAGTCGCTGCGCGTGACGAAGGGATCGAGCAGCATCGGCACGTACAACAAGACGCCCATCAGCTACCGCAAGTGGTGCACGAAATGCGGCGGTCACCTGTTCACCGATCATCCAACGATGGGCCTGGTGGATGTCTATGCCGCGATGCTGCCGGAGTTGAAGTTCGAACCGGCCCTGCACGTGCACTATCAGGAAACCGTGCTGCGCATCCCCGACGGCAAACCGAAGATGAAGGACATGCCGGCGGAGATGGGCGGGTCGGGGGTTACGCTGCCGGAGTGAGAGTGAGACAAAGAGTAACCGTGACCGGAAGGGAATCCCACGGGACAAAGAACGCATAGAACGCAAAGGCCGGAAGGAAGCCATAGCCGCAAAAAGCGCAAAAGGCGCAAAAGCAGAAGAAGACAACATCCTTCTGCTTTGCGCCTTTTGCGGCTATTTTTTTTCGTTCTATGCGTTCTATGCGTTCTATGCGTTCTATGCGTTCTTTGTCCCGTGGGATTCCCTTCCGGTCACGGTTACTCCGTCTTCTTGAAGAAACCGGGCCGGCATCGCTTCCCGATACGGGAAGTACTGGAACCAGGGGCGCGCCTCCCCGAGCGTGCGCCGAACGCTGGGGCGTTCCAGGAGGCGTTCGAAATACGCCGCGAGGTGCGGGCAGGACGCGGGGAACGGTTCGACGATGCCGGCATAGAACAGCGCCGGTGCGGCGGCGCAGTCGGGGAGCGTGAACGTATCGCCGATGGCCCAGCGTCGGGTCGCGAGCTGGCGATCGATCATGCCGTAGGCCATTCCCAGAACCGTGCGCGCCTCGGTGACACCTCGCGGATCTTTCTCGCCGTCGGCGCGCAGACGATCACCCACGATCTTCTGCATGGGGATGGCGACGTACAGGTCGAAGACGCGGTCCCACAGACGCGCATCCAGCAGGGCAGTCGCGTCGTGCGGCAGCAGCGGCTGCGGTCCCGGATAGAACTGCTCCAGGTACTCGATGATGATGCTGGTTTCCGGCACCGTGCAGTTGCGCTTCTCGTCGCGCAGCACCGGGATTTTGCCCATGGGCCACATTTCGTAGTGCCGTGCGTGCTGCGCGGTATCGAACAGATCGATCGTGCGCGCTTCGAATGGCGTTCCGCTTTCGTAGAGCGCGATCAGTACCTTGTGACAGAACCCCGACAGCGGGTGCATGTGCAGGACGAGTGACATGTCATGAATTCCTTGTTCTGCGCGGCTCAGGAGCCCGAACCTTCCGGCGCCGCCGCGCCGGCCAGCGGCGGGCCGCTGAACTCGGCTTCGACGATCACGTCGACCGCGTCGCTGACGCCCATCTTCGTTCCCGGTTCGGGAATGCCGTAGCTCATGCCGAAGTCCGAGCGCTGCAGCGTGCCGTGCGCGGAGAAGCCGATGCGTGCATGTGGATCGAAGGGATGCCCGGCATAGCCGCCGTTGAAGGTGGCATCGAGCGTGACGGGCTTCGTCACGCCGCGCAGCGTGAGATCGCCATGGATCTTCATCTGGCGCGGACCGGTGACTTCGACGGTCTTCGACTGCCACGTCATCTGCCGAAACTGCGCCGCGTTCAGCCACTGCTCGCCCTGCAGTTGCGCGTTGAAATCCAGCGTCGCGGGATCGGGGAAATCGGTTTCGAGCGAACGCGGGTCGACCGTCACGGTCACGGCCGACGCAGCGAGGTTGGCGGGATCGAAGGTCAGAATCGCATCGAACTGTCTGAAGCGCGCGGTGTAGTTCGAGAACCCCAGGTGATCGACGCGAAAGAGCAGGCTGGCGTGAGCCTTGTCGAGGGTATAGCTGCCGGCAGGAACGTCGATCGGCGTGTCAGCCGCGGGTGCGGGCGTTTCGCCGGCCGGTTCCTGCTTCGCGCAGGCGCCGAGGGCGGCGAGTGCACAGACGAGCGGATAAAGAAGCTTCGCTTTCATTGTCGGTCCTGTCGTGTCGTTCGAGCTCTGCGCCAAGGACGGATGAGCCGCGGCGGAGCCGACAGGATGACATGAGTTCTCCTTGTAGGTCAGGCTTCAGCCTGACTTCTGGCCGGCTGAAGCCGGCCCCACAGGCAGACAAGAGCTACTGCGTCGACACCACCCGCGGATCCTCGATCTGCTCCTCCGGCGTCAGGATCCAGAACAGCACGTAGACCAGGATGCCGGGGAACGCCGCCGAGCACACCGAAATGACGACATACAGCACGCGCGCCAGCGTCACGTCCATGCCGAAGTAGCACGCCAGCCCGGACACGACACCGCCGATCATGCGGTTGGAACGCGAACGTCGCAGCGGAGCATTGAACTGGCTCATGAACTTGAAGCCTCTCCTCTAATGGTCCCGTCGCACATCGACGAGCGGCGCGAGGATGCGCGCGGTTGCGATTGCTCTACAGACCCGACCGGCGAACAGCGGCTCGTCGCCGGCAACGACTCGCAGGTGTCGGCGATCAGTCGCCCGGATTGCGCAGCACGCCGGTCGATGCGCGGCTGATGAGCTTGTGCGGCAGGCGCGTGGACTTCGGCGCATTGCCCGAGAGCAGCGACTTGAGCAGCAGATCGGCGGCGGAGTAGGAGAGTTCGTACGTGGGCTGGCTGATCGTCGTCAGCGGCGGCCACACGGTGCGGGAAATGGCAGCGTCATCGAAGCCCGCGACCGACAGTTGTCCCGGCACCGCGATGCCCATTTCATGCGCGGCCATCAGCGTGCCCGCCGCCATGTCGTCGTTCGCCGCGAAGATGGCGGTCGGACGCGACGGCAGCGCCAGCAGCTGGCGTGCGGCCTGCAGGCCGGAGTCGAACAGGAAGTCGCCCTGTCGTACGTAGTCCTGGTTGAACGGAATGCGATGCGCCTTGAGCGCGGCCTTGTAGCCTTTCAGTCGCTGGCCGCTCGCATAGTGACCGTGGCGGCCGATGATGAACGCGATGCGGCGATGGCCGAGACCGATCAGGTATTCCGTCATCTCGCGCGCCGCGCCCTCGTCGTCCATGTCGGAGTAGGGCGAACGATGCTTCATGTCGTTGGGCGCGATGCGCGCGAACGGCAGCCCGTGTTCGTCGAGCGCGCGAATGATCTCGACCGATTCGCTCAGCGGCGGCGCGAGGATCAGCCCGTCGATGTGCGTCTGGTTGGCGAAGGCCATCACGTCCTGCGTGAGTTCTTCGCCGCTGCCGGTGACTTCGTGCAGCAGCAGCAGGAACTTGCCTTCGCGACAGCGGGCGAGCGCGCCGCGCTGCACTTCGATGGTGTAGTTGCCGCTGGGATTGTCGTACACGAGACCGATCAGGTACGAACGCCGGCTGGCGAGGCTGCGTGCGGACGGACTCGGGTGATAGTTGAGGCGCTTGACCGCCACCATGACGCGGGCGCGCGTTTCGTCGCGTACGTTCGGTTCATTGTTGAGGACGCGCGAGACTGTCTTGATGGCGACGCCCGCCGCCTTGGCAACATCATCGATACTGGCCTTGCGGGAGCGGGCCGGGGAATCGTCGTTCTCAGCGGTCATCGTGCGTGCGCCGTCATTCAAGCATCGGGCTGCAGGGCCCGGTTCGATACAGTCGATGTTGTTGAGGGCCGCCGCAGCGGGCCCGCTTGCGCGCGCATGGTACACCCATGTCCGGTGCAGGCGCTTTCTTGGCTGCCGCATTCCCTGTAAAACTCTGTTGTGAATCTACCGGGATTCGTCCGTGGGTCCGCAGAGGCCGATACGGGCGCCGGTACAGGGGGGATCGTCGATGGTCGAGTCCGTTCCTTCGGGACTGGCTGTATCCGAGGGCGTTGCTGCGGGCGCAGGCGATGAGATGCCGCGCGCCAGTCACTTCTTCGTGTTCGTCTATGCGCTGGCGTATGCCGGTGTGTGGCTTGCGCTGCTGACGCCCATGCTCGTGACGATTGCGCTGCGTGTCCGGCAACTCGCGCCGGACAACGCGGCCGGGCAGCTGGCGATGGTGCTGGGCATCGGTGCCTTCTTTGCGCTCGTCGGCAATCCGGTGTTCGGACGGCTGAGCGATCGCACCACGTCGCGATACGGAATGCGCCGTCCGTGGCTGATCGGCGGCATGATCTGCGGCACCGCCTGTCTCGTCATCGTGGCGTTGGCGCCGAGCATTCCCGTGCTGCTGCTCGGCTGGTGTCTGGCGCAGCTCGCGTTCAACGCGGTGCTGGCGGCGATCGTTGCGATCCTGCCCGATCAGATACCGGCGTCGCAGCGCGGTACCGTGTCGGGCGTGCTGGGGATCTGCATGCCCATCGGGCAGGTGAGCGGTACGTTCCTGGTGCAGGCGTTGCCGACGTCGATGCTGATGATGTTTCTGGTGCCGGCCCTCGTGGGTTCGGCGACCGTGATGTTGCTCGTGCTGCTGCTGCCCGATCGACGTCAGCAGCCCGCGCAGCTGACGGCCTCGACGCTGCGCGAGTTCCTGCGCTCGTTCTGGCTGAATCCGGCGCAGCATCCCGATTTCGCCTGGGCGTGGCTGAGCCGCTTCCTGCTCGTGACGGGCACGGCGTTTCTCACGACGTATCAGTCGTACTACCTGATCGACAAGCTCGGTTACGACGTGACGGCGGTGCCCGGACTCATCTTCAAGTCGATGCTGGTGCAGGCCAGCATGATCGTCATTTCCAGCCTGCTGGGCGGCCGGATTTCCGATGCCACGGGACGCCGCAAGATTTTCGTGCTGGTCGCCGCCGCGGTGTACGGTTCCGGCCTGTGGACGATCGCCGCTGCGAGCGACTATTCGGAAGTGCTGATCGGTATGGCGCTGACCGGCGTCGGGCAGGGCGTGTACTTCGCCGTCGAACTCGCGCTCGTCACGCAGATCCTTCCGAACCGCAAGCTGGATGCGGCCAAGGATCTCGGCATGTTCAACATCGCCAATGCGCTGCCGCAATCCGTGGCGCCCGCGCTCGGCCCGATCATCCTTTCGCTCAGCCATGGCGACTACACCTGGCTGTTCATCGCGGCGGGCGCCATTGCGTTCATGAGTTCGATTGCGATTCTGCCCCTGAAGGGCGTTCGATGATTCTCGATGCAGGTCCATCACCAACGAGGGAATGACCATGAAGAAGCCGATCTGGTTTGCAGCGCTGATGCTGATCGTCGCCGGAGCGTTCTCCGTTCTGCAGGCGGCAGACGGATCGCGGTTCGCCGGCAAATGGACGGGAACGTGGGAAGGCGGCGGTTCAGGCGGTTCGCTGGTGTTGACGATCGCGGCCGGCGCGGACGCGGGCGAAGTTGCGGTCGGGCAGGATACGGGTGACTACACCGCGACGTTCGCGTCGGTGTCGGTCGCCGACGATCGTCTCACCATCCGCTATCCCTACACGCCGGATCCGCAGGCGGACATTCTGCTCACCGGCACTTTCGCTGGCGACTCCGCCAGCGGCGAATGGAACATGGTGGCGAAAGGCGAGAGCACGTCGTTCGCGAGCGGCACCTGGACGGTGAAACGCTGATCTGCTTCTTCTGTGGGTCAGGCTGTAGCCTGACAGTTCTCAGGCCGGCTGAAGCCGGCCCCACAGGGAAGAGAGAGGGCGGTCATCCGCCGCCTTCCTTCGCCAGCGCGCTCCTGTGGCGTGCGAACAGCAGATAGACGGCGAGCCCGACGATATTCCAGATGACGAAAAACAGGATGGTCATCGCCGGCAGATTCCAGAAGAGATACAGGCAGCCCACGACAGCCAGTGTCCCGACGAGCCCGGCAAGTGGCGTACGGAACTTCCGGGGAAAATCCGGCGCCCGCTTTCGCAGGATAAGCATGCAGATCGCGACGGAGATGAAGGCGCACAACGTTCCGGCGTTCGCCAACGCGGCAATTTTATCCAGAGGCAGCAGGCCGGCGATCATCGACACGATCACGCCGGTGACAAGGATCATCAGCACCGGCGAACCAGTACGTTCGCTGATGGCACTCAATCGTTGCGGCAGCAGTCCATCGCGCGCCATGACGAAGAAGATGCGCGACTGCCCATACATGAACGCCATGATCACGGTGGGCAGAGCGAGCACCGCAGCGCCGGCGATCAGGTTCGCGGCCACCGGGTGATTCAGGCTGCGCAACACCAGCGCCAGCGGCTCGGGACTTGCGGCCAGCGACTGGTAGGTGGCACCCCCGAGAGCCGCGGCTGCGACCGCCATATAGATGAAGGTACAGATCAGCATCGAGCCGACGATGCCGATCTTCAGGTCGCGCCCCGGGTTACGCGTCTCTTCCGCCGCCGTCGATACGGCGTCGAAGCCATAGAACGCGAAGAAGATGATGGCCGCGGCCGCCATCACGCCGTGTTTCACGCCGTCGACCTCGGTACCGGCGAATCCGTAAGGCATGAAGGGCGTGAAGTGGTCGGCATCGAAGGCCGGCACTGCCAGCGCGATGAACAGCGCCAGCGCGATCAGCTTCACGAACACGAGGATGAGATTGACGGTCGCGCTCTCGCGCGTGCCGAGCGCCAGCAGTCCGGCCACGGCAAGCGAAATCAGAATGGCCGGCACGTTGAGGACGCCGCCGGCGTGCGGGCCGGCCAATAGCGCCTCGGGTACGTTCCATCCCGCCGACTTGATGACGCCGGCTGCATAGCCGGACCAGCCGACGGCGACCGCACTGCACACGACCGTGTATTCGAGGATGAGCGTCCAGCCCACGACCCAGGCGAGCAGTTCGCCCAGGACTACATAGCTGTACGTATAGGCGCTGCCGGCCACAGGCATCATCGTCGCCATCTCGGCATACGCCAGTGCCGCGCAGGCGCAGACGATGCCGGCGATCACGAACGACAGGATGACCCCGGGGCCTGCCAGCCCGGCGCCGACGCCTGTCAGCGTGTAGATGCCCGTTCCCACGATGCCGCCGACACCCAGTCCGATCAGGTGCGGCCAGCTCAGCGTGGGTTTCAGGGCATGACCGGAGATTCCGGCAGTGATGGTGTCGAGCTGCTTGCGCCGGTTCCAGTACGCCACGTTGTCGTTCTCCAGCGGCGGTCGTAGTGAAGGGATTGTAACGACAGGGAAGGAACCGGACGGGTACGTTTGCGATTGAAAGCAAAGGTATACAGCGTCACACGCGTATGAACGACACCCTGCTTACCGTTTTCGGCATCGCGGTCACGCCCTGGAAGCTCGTCGGCTATCTCGGCATCGTCCTGTTCGCCGGCCGCTGGGTGGTCCAGCTCATCGCTACCCGGGCGCGTGGCCGACCGGTCATTCCGCGTTCGTTCTGGCTCATGAGCGTGTCGGGCAGTGCGCTGCTGCTGGCCTACTTCATCTGGGGCAAGAACGACTCGGTCGGCGTCCTCTCCAATCTCTTTCCGATGGGCGTCGCCCTGTACAACCTCGCACTCGATCTGCGCGCCGCACGCGAGGACCGCCTCGCCCATTCGCTGCCGGGTCATGCAGTGGGGCGCTAGCCCTTTTCGCCGATTCCATCCGTACTGCGTTGGACTACGCTGCTGGCGGCTCGTGAAGGAGTCGCAGCCGCAGCGTCATGGCCAAGAACATCATCATCTGCTCCGATGGGACGGGGAACACCGCCATCAAGGGGCGCGGCACCAACGTCTTCAAGATCTTCGAGTCCGTCGATCTCAATTCGCATCGCTTCCATCCGGAGCGCGCGCCGCAGGTCGCGATCTACGACGACGGCGTCGGCACGGAGAGTCTGCGGCTCATGCGCGTTCTGGGCGGCGCCGCGGGCTATGGACTGAGCCGCAATGTCCGCCAGCTCTACAAGGAGCTGTGCCGCATCTACGATCCGGGCGACCGGATCTTCCTGTTCGGTTTCAGTCGCGGCGCCTTCACGGTGCGCAGTCTCAGCGGCTTCATCGGCACCTGCGGGATCATCGATGTGAACCGGCTCGAAGGTCCCGACGATCTCGATGCCCTGGTCAGGCAGGCATACGAGGTCTATCGCGGCTGCTATCGCACCTGGCTCATGAAAAAACTCATCGGGCCCGTGGATCGCAGCGTCACGGTGCAGTTTCGCGAACGGCACTGTCATGGCGGCGAGCGCATCTACTTCCTGGGCGTGTGGGATACCGTCGATGCCGTCGGCCTGCCGCTGCACGTCTCCGACCTGGTGAACAAGCTCGTCTATCAGTTCAAGTTTCCGGATCTCGTGTTGAGCACCGCCGTCGACCGGGCCGTGCACGCGCTCGCCATCGACGATGAGCGTCAGTCCTTCCAGCCGCTGATCTGGGACGAGACGGCGCCGCTGCAGCCCGGCCAGTCGATCGAACAGGTGTGGTTCTCGGGCGCGCACTCGAACGTCGGCGGCGGGTATCCCAAGCAGGGCATGTCGCTGGTCGCGCTCGACTGGATGATGCAGCACGCCGAACGGGCGGGACTGCGGTTCGTCGCCAACGAACGTGCCTACTACGGCGAGCACGCCAACGTCGACGACAAGCTCTACGACCCGCGGTCGGGTGTCGGCATGTTCTACCGCTGGCTGCCGCGCAATGTCGCGGCGATGTGCGAAGCCAGCGGCGTCACGCCCAAGCTGCACCTGAGCGTGCTGGAACGGATCGCGCACGGCACGGACGACTATCGTCCCGGCAACCTGCCGGCCAGCTCCCAGGTCGTATTCACGCTGACGGGCGATCCGGTCAAGGATGCGGCGGCGGCCGAGCGCGCCAGGAGCGTGGAGACGGTGCTTCGGGAAGGGCATCCGGAGGCATCATCGCTGCTCGCGACGGTCGCGACGCGGCTCAATGTCGGCCGGCTGTCGTACCGGATCTTCGTCCTGACGATCGTCGCGGTGCTGCTGCTCGCCGCTTCCGCCACGCCGCAGGCGACGACCTCGGTCCGCGCCTTCGTGACGAGCCTCGGGCTCCTGCTGTTCGAACTGGTTACCAGTCCGTTCGACACGCTGCGCGTGCTGTTCTGGCATGGATCGAAGTCGCTGCTGCTGGCGGGCGTCCTCGTCGCGGGGCTCACGATTGCGTGGCTGCTGTCGTCGTGGTCCACGCGCGGCATGAGCCGCGCGTTCGCGGGCTTCTGGTTCGTTCACCAGCAGAAACTGCGCGATGCGTTGAAGAAGGCGCGGGCGCGCAGCGCCGAAGCGAAGCAGTGACGCGATCGCGTCGTGCGCTGGCGTCCGCCCTCTGTCTGTAGGTCAGGCTTCAGCCTGACTCCTTATAGAAAAAGAGGCCGGCTGAAGCCGGCCCCACAGGAAGAGGAAGAAGATAGGGGAGCGATCACACTCCCCGCATCAACACCACGACCCCCATCACCACGAAGATGGCCGCCGTCGTGATGTGAATCGGCCGCAGCGGCAGCGATTTTCCGGCGAGCTGTCCCAGCAGGACGACCGGCACGTTGGCGAGCATCATGCCGAGCGTGGTGCCGATCACGACCAGTGCCAGCGCGTCGTACCGCGCAGCGAGTGCGACGGTCGCGATCTGGGTCTTGTCGCCCATTTCCAGCAGGAAGAAGGCAATCACCGTGGCAGCGAACACGCCGAAGCGCGGCGGCGCCGTTTCCTGCGCGTCGTCGATCTTGTCGGGAATCAGGGTCCAGATGCCCATGACGATGAACGACAGGCCGAGCACCCAGCGCAGGATGTCCGGGCCGAGCGCCGCGGCCGCCAGTGCGCCCACCGCACCGGCGAGCGCATGGTTCAGCAAGGTTGCAATGAAAATGCCGGCAATGATCGGCAGCGGCTTGCGATAGCGGGCCGCGAGCACCAATGCGAGCAACTGGGTCTTGTCGCCGATTTCCGCCAGCGCGACGACGCCGGTGGGGACGAGGAGGGCTTCGAGCATGTCGTGTACCGGGTCGAGCGGCGATTGAGCCCATGACGCAGCCTCCCCGCTCGACCCCAGGCTTGCTGGTTGACGGGACACTGCATCATCGGTCTCGCCCTGCCCGGACCTTGCGGTCGAGCCGAACGCGCCATGGCCGCATGGCAGCCAAGTGTGTTGACGCGCTCTCCGCGAACCTGACAAAGCCGGTCGCGGCAGCTACTCCCCAACGAAGGGCGCGCAGCTTAGGCAGCGCCCGCGCGTCGGTCAATCAGCCACACCATGAACTGGCGCAACGTCGCCGGAACCTTCAGCGGCGATATTGTCTGATCCGGTGGCCGGCAAAACCCCGTCACGAATCGGCTGTAACTATCGGCACGGTGCCGGTGTTGTGGCACCGGGACGGCGGCGATCATCGGGAAATCGCTGACCACCGCTGTAACCTTTCGACGAAGCCGAGCGTCAAAGGGTGCATTGGGAAGGAGCCTGCGACAGCGTCAGGCGCCTCGTGGACTGAGCCAAGAATCCGATGCGGCGCGCCGATGGCCGCGATGCCGGATCGCAGAGAGGAATCGCAGTGAAAAGTCATGCACGGCAGCAATCCGCGGTGGACAGCGTGTCCGAAACCGATAATTCGGCAAATGTACACAACGAATCGAGCCACCTGGCCACGGTCTCCCGGCTCGCTCCCGTGCAGCCGCTGGATGAATCCGTGACCGCCGACGTCGGCTACGATGGCGGCGTGCGGGACACAGGCAGGAAGTCGATGCGCGTATGGGTGATCGCGGCCCTCGCACTCGCGGCGGCAGTCGCGACATGGATGCTCACGCGCGCTCCTGCGGCACCGGCAGCCGATCCTGCCGCAGTCGCAAATGCGACGCCGCTCGAACTCGCCCAGGTCGACGTATCGGCAGTCCGGGAGCGGGTGCTGGCGCGTTTCCTGCCGCTGTCGGGTTCCATGTCGCCCGTCGTGCAGGCGACGGTGAAATCGAAGGTCAGCGGCGAAGTCGAACAGGTTACCGTGCGCGAAGGTCAGGACGTGCGCGAAGGCGACATCATCGCCCGCATCGATACGCGCAATCTGCAGGCCCAGTACGACCGCGAACTGGCCGCCGTCGACAAGGCGCGTGCCGATCTCGATCTCGCCACGCTCAATCGCGACAAGAACCGCACGCTGCTCGAACAGAAATACATTTCCCAGAACACGTACGAGCAGACCGAGAGCGCCTATGCGGCGAACGTTGCCAGCCTGCGGCTGGCCGAGGCGCAGGCGCGCATGGTCAAGATCAGTCTCGAAGATTCCGTCATTCGCGCGCCCTTCACCGGCACCATCGCGAAGCGGCTGGTGCAGCCGGGCGAGAAGGTCTCGCAGGATTCCTCGATCGTCACCGTGGTGGATCTGCGCCAGATGCTGCTCGAAGCCGCGGTGCCGGCTGCGGAAATTCCCTCGGTGCACGCTGGCCAGACTGCGCGCTTCAAGGTCGGCGGTTTCGGCGAGCGCGAGTTCACGGGCGAAGTGCAGCGCATCAATCCGACGACGGTGGAAGGCTCGCGCGCCATCACCATCTACATCGCGGTGCCGAATGCCGATCGTTCGTTGAAGGGCGGCATGTTCGCGCAGGGACAGCTGGCGATCGACGCGACGCAGCCCGTGCTGTCGATTCCGCAGATGGCGGCGCGCGACGAAGCCGGCGCGTCGTTCGTGTATACGCTCGAAGACGGCAAGATCGTGCGCAAGCCGGTCACCCTCGGTCAGCGCGTGAAGGGTCAGGATTTCGTCGAGGTGCGCGAAGGACTCACCGCCGGCGAGCGCGTGATCGTGGCCGACATCGGCGAGGCCAAGCCGGGTTCGCACGCGGTCGTGCGCGGTGATGCGGAAAAGATCACCGCGGAAGCCGGCTGATCGGGCTTCCCGTTCCGTTCCGTCGGTCCTCGTTCGTCAGTTCTCTCCGTTCGTCCTGAATCCGTCGAGGACGAAGGACTCTTGAGCAGTTTCAATCATGTGGATCACACGCGTCAGCATCACACAGCCCGTCTTCGCGACCATGGTCATGCTCGCGATCGTGGTGCTGGGCCTGTTCTCCTACCGGCTGCTGCCGGTGGAGCAGATGCCGGATGTCTCGATTCCGCAGGTCTACATCACGGTTTCCTACCCCGGCGCCTCGCCGGAAGCGATCGAGAATGACGTCATCAAGCCGATCGAGAACGTCGTCAATTCGATCAATGGCGTGAAGAACATCTACGCCACGGCGCGTGAAGGCATGGCGTTGCTGCAGGTCGACTTCCGGCTCGACATCGACATCGCCGAGTCGACGCAGGAAGTGCGCGACAAGGTGGCGCAGGTCCGCGCCGGCATGCCGCGTGAAGTGCGCGACCCCACGATCGGTCGCGCCACCAACGACAGCTCCGTCCAGCCGATTGCCAGCATCGTCGTCTATTCGACGACGCGCAGCCTGCGCGAGGTGTCGACGCTCGTCGAACAGCAGGTGGTCAAGCGTCTGCAGAATTCCTACGGCGTCGGCAACATCGGCGTCGGCGGTTCGGTGGAGCGCCAGGTGCAGGTGTTCCTGAAGCCGGAGCAGCTGCAGAGCTATCGCGTCGGCGTCGACCAGGTCATCACCGCCATCCAGGCGGCGAATCAGGATCTGCCGGCCGGCGCCATCGCGAACGGCCAGCAGGAACAGCTCGTGCGCGTCGAAGGCAAGATCAAGGATCCGGCCGGCTTCGAGCGCATCATCGTCGCCAACCAGGGCGGCGCGCCGGTGTACCTGCACCAGGTGGCGAACGTCGTCGACGGCGAAGCCGAGGAAATGTCCATCTCGCGCGTCGACGGCAAGCGCGCCGTCTCGCTGTACATCTACAAGGTGCAGCAGGCCAACATCGTCGAGGCGGGCGAAGGGCTCAACGAAGCCATTGCCGACCTGCGCAGCCGGCTGCCCGAAGACGTGAAGGTCGAAACGCTGTGGTCCAACGCCGAATTCATCAAGGGCTCGCTGGATCGCGTCAAGAGCACGATCCTGGAAGGCGCCTTCCTGACGGTGCTGATCGTGTTCCTGTTCCTGCACTCCTGGCGTTCGACCATCATCACCGGTCTGACGCTGCCGATCTCCGTCATCGCGACCTTCATCGCGATGCATGCGCTGGGCTTCACGCTCAACTTCCTGACCCTGATGGCGCTGTCGCTGTGCATCGGCCTCTTGATCGACGACGCCATCGTGGTGCGCGAGAACATCGTGCGTCATGCCGACATGGGCAAGGATCACCGCAAGGCCGCGTTCGAGGCGACCAGCGAAATCGGGCTCGCGGTGATGGCGACGACGTTCGCGATCCTGGCGGTGTTCATCCCTGTGGCGTTCATGAGCGGCCTCATGGGCCGCTTCTTCCTGCAGTTCGGACTGACGGTCGCGGTCGCGGTGCTGGTGTCGCTGTTCGTCAGCTTCACGCTCGATCCGATGCTGTCGGCGTACTGGCCGGACCCGAAGGAGGGCCGTTTCCGCCGCATGCCGTGGCTGGCGCGGTTCATGGATCGCATCGAGGTCGGCGTCGATCGCGCCCATCACATCTACGACCGCATGCTGCGTTGGGCGCTGGGCGCTCGTCGCTACGGCATTCCCGGTCTCGCGCAGCTTGCGCGCCGGTCGCGTGGCGCGGACGAGAAGTTGCCGCGCTGGGCCAGCGTCAGCCCGCGCGCGCTGATGCTGCTGCTGGCCGCCGTCACGTTCTTCGGCAGTTTCCTGATCCTGCCGAGGGTGGGCAGCGAGATGATGCCGGAGACCGACAACGGCATGGTGTCGATGCGCGTGAACACGCCGCTCGGATCGAGCCTGCAGTACACGGATGCGAAGATCCGCGACGTCGAAGACGTGCTGTTGAAGATCGAGGGCGTCAGACACGTGGTGACGCAGGTCGGCACCGACGAAGGCAAGAACTACGCGCGCATCATGCTGCGCCTCACCGATCTGAAGGACGGCCCGCGCCCGTCGCAGAAGGACATCGAAAGGATCGTGCGCGAACGCCTGTCGCACATGGCGGGTCTGGAGACCAAGATCCAGGGCAACAACCAGCCCGTTTTCATTTCCATCCTCGGACCGGACACCGGCAAGCTCACGCAGCTGTCCGAGGAACTGATGGCGAAGCTGGCGAAGATTCCGGGCATCGCCGATCTCGAAAGCAGCGAGAAGGGCACCAATCCGACCATCGCCGTGCGCATCAACAACGAACTCGCCAGCGATCTGGGGATGACCACCGCACGCATCGGCAATGCGCTGCGCCCGCTGATCGCGGGCGACCAGATCAGCACCTGGCTCGGGCCCGACGGCCAGGACTACGACGTCATCGTGCAGCTGCCCAAGGAGCGCCGCGAGATCAAGTCCGATCTCGGCGATCTGTATGTCAGCAGCACGCGCGTCGATGCGAACGGCACGCCGATCCTGGTGCCGCTGCGCCAGGTGGCCGAGTTCGTCGAGACCGGCAGCCCGCAGCAGATCAAACGTCTGAACCTGCAGCGTCGCATCTCGGTGTATGCGAACGCGGAAGGCCGCGCCTCCGGCGACGTGGGCCGGGATGCGGAAAAGATCGTGGCCGAGACCCGGCTGCCGCAGGGCTATCGTTTCGACATCGGCGGCAATCAGCAGGAAATGAACGAAATGCTCGCGGCCGCTGGCGCCGCGCTCGCGCTCGCCGTGCTGTTCATCTACTTCGTGCTGGCCTCGCAGTTCGGCAGCTTCCTGCAGCCGGTCGCGATCATGATGTCGCTGCCGCTGTCGCTGATCGGCGTGCTGCTGGCGCTGCTGCTGACGGGTACGACGCTGAACATCTTCTCCATCATCGGTTTCATCATGCTGATGGGCCTGGTCACCAAGAACGCCATCCTGCTGGTGGACTTCACCAACCAGGCGCTGCGCGAAGGCAAGCCGCTGCGCGAGGCGATCTTCGAAGCCGGCCAGGTGCGCCTGCGTCCGATCCTCATGACCACGGCGGCGATGATCTTCGGCATGCTGCCGATGGCTGTCGGCGTGGGCGAGGGCGGCGAGATCCTCGCGCCGATGGGCCGCGCCGTGATCGGCGGCGTGATCACTTCATCGCTGCTGACGCTGCTGATCGTGCCGGTGCTGTATTCCTATATCTACGGCTTCACGCGTCGCGCGACGAAGTGGTTCCACGGCGAAGCGCCGCAGGCTGCGGAAGCACCGCAGCCGGAGTTCGGTACGGATCACCCGCCGGTCGTACCGGTACGCGACTAAGAGCAGGCTCAGCCTCTGACTGTAGGTCAGGCTTCAGCCTGACTCCTCAAAGGCCGGCTGAAGCCGGCCCCACAGG